>PLJQ01000311.1:9845-18097 GCA_003140275.1 Limisphaerales bacterium | reverse complement strand
GACAACCCTCATAGTAGGGCGCGACCTCCGGGCGCGCCGCACGCAACGAATTTCACCGGGAACTGGTATTATCCGGAGCAGGGTCAGACCCGCAGCCTTTCGGCTGCGCTGGCGTTGACATCCGGCACGAGGCGGGTAGCCTTTGAGGGTTGCCGGTAGGCGCGTTCGTCTATCAGTCAGGACACGGCCCTCTCAAGGCTGAAAGACGGGTGCGATTCCCGTACGCGCTACCAGTTCAAAGGAATTGTTTGCCCTCGGGCCGGGCGTTCCTCAAACTCACTATTTCAGCCAAGGCTCGAATGAAGAGGGTCATTTTGTTGGCTCGTCCTCACCCCCGCCTGCCAATCGGCGGGCAGGTTGATCCTCTCCCCCGGGAGAGGAAAAAGCTTATGCCCGGGTATTTGATAAGCCGTGCGTTCATCTCGCGTTGGCCAGTTGCCGGACTTTGTTTCCAAAGCGCGAGCGATCTACCATCTGACGGACGATGATACTCCCTCTCCTTGCCTGCCTGCCGGCAGGCAGGGAGGAGAGGGCCGGGGTGAGGACGAGCGTTCCTCAAACTGGATTTTGCGAAGTCTCAAACGACGACAGTTGTTTTTTTGGCTCGCCCTCACCCCAACCCTCTCCCCCAGGAGAGGGAGTCCCCAATCGTCCGCGCCGGATGGTTCGAAGTGGCAAAGGCAAAAGACCACCAAGATTTGCTGAGGACCGACGAAGAGACTGTCGCTAAACTCAGGAGGGACGAGTTACACGAGTCCCAAAACTTCCAAAAGGCCCGAAAAGTCAGGGACTCGTGTAACTCGTCCTTCCGAATCGAAAGTTTTAAGACAGACTCGCGAAAGGCAATTTGCCTTGATAAATCGCCGGGTGTCGTATAGGATGTTTGCAGAAATGTTTGATTTTATGCCCACGCCAGCCGTGCCACCTGCCAGGAATGAAATGAGTCGTCCAAGCACATCTGTCTTTCCCGCCGTTCTTTTGGTTTTCGCTTGTTTCGGCCTGCTGCCCGCGTTGATGGCACAGACCAATTATGAGAACTATACCTTCACCTCGCTGGCAGGACCGCAGGAGTCACCCGGCTGGTTTGACGGAACCAACAGCGCGGCCCGCTTCGCCAATCCGTTTGGTACCACGGCGGACAACGCCGGCAATGTGTATGTGGCCGACTACGCCAATCATACCATCCGCAAAATTACGCCGGCCGGAGTGGTGACCACGCTCGCCGGCCTCGCGGGGCAGGCGGGCAGCACCAATGGCCCGGGTTATTTGGCGCGCTTTTTCAACCCGGCCGGGATTGCGGTGGACGCGGGCGGCAACATTTATGTGGTGGACAGCGGCAACCATGCGATCCGCCAGATAACACCCGCCGGGGTGGTGACGACCTTCGCCGGCAGTCCCACCTATCCAGGCACCAATGACGGTGTCGGCGCGGCCGCGAGATTCAACTTTCCCAAGGGCGTGACCGTGGATGGGCGTGGCAACCTCTATGTCGCCGACACCGGCAACCACACCATTCGCACGGTGACATCAAATGGAGTCGTGGCGACGCTGGCCGGCACGCCGCTGGTTTCGGGCACGAATAACGGCGCGGGCAGCGTGGCGAAGTTTTTTACTCCCAGTGGAGTGACGCTGGACCTGAACACCAATGTTTATGTGGCCGACACGCAAAACCACACGATTCGTAAAATCACCCCGGCGGGGGATGTGAGTACGCTGGCGGGTTTGCCAACGACGCCGGGCACCAACAACGGAACGGGGAGTGCCGCGCGCTTCTATAACCCCTTCAGTGTGGCAGCCGACACCAATGGAAATGTTTATGTGGCGGATACCTATAGTTACACGATTCGCAGGGTCACCCCGGCCGGGGTGGTGACCACGGTCGCCGGGTCCCCGGGTCTATCCGGCAGCACGAATGGAACCGGCAGCGCCGCCCGGTTTAGCTACGTGACTGGAGTGGCCGTGGACGGAAGCGGGAACGTTCTGGTGGCAGACTACAGCAACGATCTGGTTCGGAAAATGACGCCCGCTGCAGCGGTCACGACCCTGGCTGGAGGGGCCGGTGGACTTGGGGCGACGGACGGAACCGGCGGCGCCGCACAGTTCAATAGTCCGGCCGGCGTGGCCGTGGATGCCACCAACACTCTCTATGTGGCTGACACGAAAAACCACACGATTCGCAAGATTACTCCGGCCGGAGGGGTGACAACCCTGGCTGGGAGCCCGTCCAAACCAGGCAGCAGCAACGGCACTGGCGGTACCGCTCGATTCAACACCCCATCGGGCGTGGCGGTGGCTACCAATGGCACCATCTATGTCGCGGACACCTACAATCAAACGATTCGCAAGATTACGCCGGCGGGCGCCGTGACCACCTTTGCGGGATTTCCCACCGGGCCGGGGACGAACAATGGCACGGGTTCGACCGCCCGGTTCAACTTCCCCGGTGGCGTTGCGGTTAGCACCAACGGCATCGTTTATGTGGCGGACACCCGGAACCACACCATTCGAAAGATTACGCCCGCCGCGGTGGTGACGACCTTCGCCGGTAGTCCGACCCTTTCAGGCACCAATGATGGCGTGGGTGGGGCCGCGCGGTTTAATTTTCCGCAAGGCCTGGCCGCTGACAGGCTCGGCAACGTTTATGTGGCAGATGAAGGCAACCATACGATTCGCAAGATTACGCCGGCCGGGTCAGTGACGACCATGGCGGGATCGGCGGGGAGCGCCGGTTTTGCTGATGGAACTGGCGACGGTGCCCGATTCCGCTTTCCTTTCGGAGTGGCGGTGGACGTTTCCGGGAACGTGTACGTTGCGGATTTAAGCAACCGTGTAATCCGAAAAATCACCGCGGCGGGCGTGGTGACCACGCTGGCTGGGATGCCGGGCGGGCCAGGCTTTATCGATGGCACCGGAGCCGCAGCGCGGTTTAATTGTCCGGAAGGCCTGGCCGTCGGCGCGGATGGCACCCTGTATCTGGCGGACGCTTGCAATCATTCCATCAGTAAAGGCAACGTGGCGCCGACGGACACCCCCATTGTGGACCTGCCGCTGGAGAAACCGGGCGTGATTCGTCACCTGGACGTCACCAACCTCACGACCACTTCGTGGTTCTGGAATATCGTGCGATCGCCGGCCAACTCCCTGTCCCAATTGTCCTCAGCCTCGATCCGAAATCCGACTTTTACGCCGGATTTTTCTGACCTGTATGCGGTTCGTTTTCAAGGCACCGACAGTCTCGGTCGTCGCTCAATCGGGATATTGCAATTAGTGGGCGTTGGATCATTCGAGGCGCAAATCAGCGGCATTGGATTGTCCGGAAACAGCGTGGTGCTCACGGGTGGGGGTGGCGCGCCGGGGGCGACGTATTCTGTGCTGATGTCCTCGGACCTGGGTTTAACGTTGGCGGCGTGGGCCGTTTTGCCTGGCAACGCGTTCGATAACAACGGCAACTTCTCATTCACAAACGGCTTCAACAGCCCGCAAAGCTTTTATCGACTCCGGGTTCCTTAGCCGTAACGATTCAGTTAAACCGAACGCTCGCCCTCACCCCGCCCTGGTGGCCGTGCGCAAGCACCCCGGGGAGAGGGAGAACCTTGCGGTCGCCTTGGAGGGCTCACCGTTGAGTGAGATTTTCCAGCGCGGGAAATGTGAGTTCCCTCTCCTGGGGGAGAGGGTTAGGGTGAGGGCGAACCCATTTTCTGCTGCATGGTTCCGGCTTAGGGTTGATACCCTCCAGTCGCGCGCCACTCAGCTTCGCCAACGGGGACTCTTGATTCCAACCCAGGCGCTCACGGAGCCGGGCAGCGTGAACCGTTGGGTCGAACACGGCACCCGGCTCCGCCCGTTACCCGCCCGCCATGCTTGAGCTGCAAATGCGCCCGCGGTTCCAGCGGAGATTGACATTGGGCGGTGACCCAATAGCATACGCCCTGGTGTTTCCGGCGCGTTCGTCTGTCAGTCAGGACACGGCCCTCTCAAGGCTGGAAGACGGGTGCGATTCCCGTACGCGCTACCACTTCGGAAAGGTTGAGGGTCATTGAGCGGCGGAGAAAGCGGCCAGGAGGGCAGGTGAGAGAGCGGGAAAGTGAGCAGGTGAATTCAATCGAACTATGAAAGCGATCAGACACCATTGGCAACTTGATGTGTACAAACTCTCGGTCGATGCTGCGATGCGGATATTTGAACTGACAAAAGATTTCCCGCGAGCGGAGATGTATTCGCTAACTGACCCGATCCGGCGCTCTTCCCGATCCGTGGCGGGACAGATTGCCGAAGGCTGGCGCAAGCGGAAATATGAAGCGGCCTTCGTCAGCAAACTGAACGACGTGGAAGGCGAAGGTGCTGAAACGCAGTCGTGGCTGGAGTACGCCGTCAAGTGCAGCTACATGGAACGCAGTGCGGGCCGCGAACTCCATCGTATCTATGACCGTATCCTCGGTAAACTGGTGAACATGGGCAACAACCCACACCCTTGGCTGCTGCAGAAAACGCGGCCTTAGTGGCAACTCCCACTTTCCCACTCTCTCACTTTCTCACCCGCCATCATCCTTTTCCGACCCTCAACCCTCAACCAACGACCCTCAACCTACTCACATGCGCCCCTTCCAGATCATTTTCAACCCGACCAGCGCGGCGGAACTCGCGCGGATGCCCAAGGAACTTCAGCTGCAAATCCTCGGCGAATTTCGCGGACTGCCGCAGCAAGTGATGACGACCGACCTGGATCAGTTCGGAAAATTGGAGCAGGCGGGCCGAACGTTGCACCGGTTTCGCGTCGGTGATTATCGGGTTTATTTCGAGCGGCACGATTTGGGTGTGGTGGTGCATCGCATCCTCAGCCGGCACACGCTCAAGGATTTTTTGTTCCGGTCCGGACTGAAAATGGCGGAGGACGAAGCGCTGCAACAGAATCCGAAATTCTGGGAGCTGATTGAAGCGGCGCGTTCGGACGGCAGAAGCCGGAGGCCGGAGGGCTGAGGTCGGAAGTCGGAGGTCGAAGGTCGGAGGTCGGAGGCCAGAGGCCAGAGGGCGGAAATCGGAAGTCGGTGTCCACACATCATTTTTTTAGAGCGAATTTTTCCGGCATGGAGATCATTTTCCCGAGCATCTTGCCCACATGTTCGATCCGCGTCTGAAAACCCTCTTGCTCTCTTTGCGCGAGATATTTGCAGGCCAGAGCAGAAGATAGCCAATGCGAGGTCTCTTGCAGTTCTCCGTCGGCGTCAGTCAGCTTGCTGAGAAAGTGCAAAGGGTACATCCGCTTCGCCCACGACTCAGCCAGATTAGCCCCAACGGAACGAGACGAACGCCGGACTTGGTCGGTGAGCGCGTACTGCTCTTCTCGCGGCCAAGCCTTGGAGTTTTCAAAGATGGCCTGTTGGAGTCCAAACATTTCCTGATAAACTCGCAAGTCCCGAAATGATAAAATGAGTTCTGCCATATTGCCTTTCTAATTATCGGCTGCTTCCACTGGCCTCCCCGCTCTGACTTCGGCCTTCCGATCTCTGTCATCTGGCGTCTGACCTCCGACCTCTGACCTCTGACCTCCGGCTTCAGCGCACATCTTCACCCAGCTCCACGTTCCAATAGGCCAGATCGATGAAATGCTTCCAACTGTCGTGTTGGTGCAATCCCAAATTGATCTGGACGAACGGACGCCACTTGGGCCGTTTCGGCTTCCGGATGAGATACATGCCGGCTTCCAACGGCGTGCGATTGGCCTTGCGCGTATTACATTGAACGCAGGAGCAGACAATATTCTCCCACGTCGTCGGGCCGCCACGGTCGCGAGGGATCACGTGATCCAGGTTCAAGTCTTTGCGGTCAAATAACCCGCCGCAATACTGGCAGGTGTTTCGATCGCGCTCAAAAATGTTATGCCGCGTGAACTTGACTTCCTTTTTCGGCAGCCGGTCGAACATCACCAGCAAAATGACCCGGGGCACGCGGATTTTGAAGGAGACGGTGTGGATGCATTCCGGGTGCGGTTCTCTTTGGGAGAAGTTGTGCCATTCGTTGAAATTGAAAGTTTGAAACGAGCCGTCCTGGTCGCCGAGGACGACTTGGGCGTGCCCCGCGAACAACAACGTGAGGGCGCGCCGGGTCGTGCAAACGCTCACTGCCTGCCAGAGGCGATTTAGCACCAGCACATGTTGGTTAAGAAACGATGCCATAACCGAAATTGTTGCAGCGAACGCTAACATCGTTGGCGGGTCGATGTCAATGTTCGCCCGCCGCGGAATCTTCTCCGAGCCGGTTTGAAAACTGTAGCGNNGGAGGCCCGCCACTACTTTTCAAACCGGCTCCGGCAAGCGATTGAGTCCGCTCGATGTAATCATTGCCAAAATTTCGTTTTCCCCGTTATGATTAAGATTATGAAACGCTCGTTAGCACTGGTGGTTTTGCTTTTCCTGGCAGGGTTGCCCGAAGCGCGCGCGGAGTCGCAAGACGAACAATATGTCCGCATTTATAATCTGATCCAACAGGCGGATTCCCTGAATGAGCCGGGGCAGGCAGTCCAGGCGCTGGCGAAATATCTGGAGGCGCAGACCGCCCTGAAAAAATTTCAAGCCATCAATCCCGATTGGAATGCCAAGGTCGTCAAATTCCGGCTCAAATACCTGGAGTCACAGATAACGCCGCTGGTGACCCGGTCATCGGAGACCCACGCGCCGCCGCCCGCCGCCACCCCCGCGCCCAAAACGGAGTTTGCATTGAAGTTGCCGCCGCCGGTCGCCCGCGCCCCAACGTCCAGTGAGGCGACCAATCAAGTCAAGCTCTTGCGGGAACAGGTCCAGCAATTGGAGGCGGACAAGACGTTGTTGCAGGCCAGACTCAAAGAGGCCCTCTCGGTCCAGCCCGCGGCCGTGGACCCGCGTGAACTCTCCAAGGCGGAGGAGCGGGTCAAGTCGTTGTTGAAGGAAAATGAATTGTTGAAGGCCGGTCTGGCACAAGAGCAGACCCGGACAACCCCGGTGGGAGGCGTCGCGGCTCCGACGCAAAATAAACAGGCGCTGGCGGAAGCCAGCCGCAAACTGGCGGAACAAACCGAAGCCGCCAGGGCGTTGCGCGCGGAGAACGAGATTCTCAAAAAACAGGTGGCCGATTTGCGGACGAAGCCGCCGGCCGTGGACAAAACGACCGGCTTGGACCGCCAATTATCGGAGGCCCAGACCCAAATTGCCGCCTTGCAATCAGACAAGCAGATTGCGCGGCTGGAAAAAATCGCCCTGGAAATCCGGATCAAACAGTTGTCCACGGCTTCGGTTCCCCAGTCCGCGCTTCCTTCGCCCACGTCGGTGGAAGACGCGGCGAAGATAAAACAACTGGAATTTGAGCGGGACGAGTTGCAAAAGAAACTCGACGTTGCCACCAAAGAACTTCACGGACGCAAAGGCCAGGCCACGGCGGCGCGGGTGGAGGCGATGGCGAACCAGTTGGAAATCTTGCGCGCCCGTCTGGAAGTGTTCGAGGCGCGCCAGGTGCCATACACCGACGAGGAGCTGGCCCTCTTCAAGCCGTCGCCGGCCCGGCTGGCGGCGGCAAATCCCAACGCCGGAAAGAAGTCGGTCAAAGAACTGCCGGCCGGCGCCGGGCCGCTGGTGGCCGAGGCGCAACGGGCTTTTGCCGCGCAACGTTACGAGGAGGCGGAACAAAAATATTTGCAGGTGCTCCGGCTGGACGAAAAGAACGTTTACACGCTGGGCAATCTGGCGGCCATTCAGTTGGAATTGAATCAGCTCGAGGCCGCGGAAAAGAATCTGCGGCAGGCGCTGGCGGTTGAGCCGGACGACGCTTTCAGTTTGTCGCTGCTGGGCTATTTGAAATTCCAGCAACAGAAGTATGATGACGCGCTTGATCTTCTAAGTCGCTCGGCGAAGTTGAATCCGCTCAGCGCGGAGACGCAGAATTATCTCGGAATCACGCTCAGTCACAAGGGGATGCGCGGGCCGGCGGAAAGCGCCCTGCGCAAAGCGATTCAACTCAATCCCGGCTATGGCAGCGCGCATAACAATCTCGCTGTCATCTACGTCACCCAGCAACCCCGGTTGGTGGAACTCGCCCGCTGGCATTATCAAAAGGCNNTGGAAAAGATGCTCGAAGAAAAAAATCCCGCGGGGGGCACGCCCTGACCGGGCGGCGGCAGCAAGGGTTGGAGGTTCAGCCGTTGAAGGTTCGTTCCCCAAGTCACTCAAACCATGTTAGGCCAAAGCTCGCAGGAATTGGTTTTAAAGACGCGCGGGCGCGGCTTT
>PLJQ01000311.1:7078-9802 GCA_003140275.1 Limisphaerales bacterium | reverse complement strand
TTTTTCGCGCGGTTGGTGCCGGACGGCGACCCGTTGTTTCAACACCTCGCGGAAGGAGAGGACGACATGCCGGCGCACGTTCGAGCGGCACTGACCGCCGTGAACCTCAGCCTTCCCGTCGAAGCCGGGCGGCTGGCGCTGGGTACCTGGCAGGGGATTTATCTTTGGGAACATCGGCGGCAGCCGCATAACCGGCGCGTGGCCTGCCATTTTATCGGGGAATAGACTCGCCAATATTTCCGGGTCATGGCAGTTTTCCGGGAATTGAAACACTTTTGAACATGCACACTTTGAATTACCTCCGGCGCACCAGCGGTCTGGCCGCGCTGCTCGGCCTCTCCACGATGGCTTTTGCCGCCGGCTCGGAACCCGTCACGAATCGCTTTGGTTTCACCGGGCCGGAGATTTTTCCCATCGACAACCAGATCAGCCAACTGCATGCGGCGGACCTCGACGGGGACGGTTTGATGGACCTGATCGTGGTCAACAACGCGCGCTCCAAAATCAATCTGCTCTACAACCAGACCGGCTCGACCAACGCGACGAAAACTCCGAAGTCATCGGTCAAACTCGAACCCAATGAGTTGCCGCCGGATGCGCGGTTTCGCATTGATTCCATTGCATCGGAAAAACGCATCGCTTCGCTGGTGGTGGAGGATCTCAACCAGGATGGTCGTCCAGACATCGCCTATTACGGCGAACCGAAGGAACTGGTCGTGCAGTACAATCAGGGCACCAACGGCTGGAGCGCGCCCAAGCGCTGGGCGATTGACGATGGTCAACTGATACCCAACGCGCTTGTGACGGGCGACCTGAATGGTGACCACCGGTTGGACTTGCTGTTGTTGTCGGAGAATTATATTTATCTTTTTGCCCAGAAGCCCGACCACACACTCGGCGAGCCGGAAAAAATCCCGTTTTCGGGTTCGCTCAAATCGGCCCAGGTTTTGGACATCGACGGCGACGGTCGCGACGATTTGTTGTTGGTGAACTGGGATGACCCGACGCCGTTTCGCTTCCGTCTGCAAAATGAAGCGGGGCAGTTGGGGCCGGAGATTTATTTTGCACTGCCGCCGATTCGTTCCTACTGGGCGGACATTTTGGAGAAGGGTGGAAAAACGAAGGTCATCACCATCGCGGCGAAATCAGGGCGCGCTCAAATTTCCGAGTTCGTTCGCCAGCCGGCTGAAACACTCTCCGGCGATTTCAAACTCGGCCAGTTCCAGGTGTTGCCGCTCAATCGAACGACCAAGGCGCGGCGCGGCATGTTGTGGGCGGACATCAATGGCGACCATTTGCCGGACCTGCTGGTGTCCGAGCCGGACAGCGGACAGATCACCGTATTTCTCCAAAAAAGTGATGGCACGCTCGCCGCGGCCAAATCTTTCCCCACGCTGACCGGCGTGAGTGATCTGGCGGTCGCGGACTGGGACGGCAACGGAAAGCCCGAAATATTTCTGTTGAGCACCGACGAACGGCAGGTGGGCGTGACGCGGCTTGATGAAAAGGGACGGCTGCCGTTTCCCACGCTGATTCCGATGGAAGGCAAGCCGCTGGCGATGGCGGTCGGCGCGCTTCAGGCCAAAGCCAAACCGACACTGGCAGTGCTGCTGGAGCAGGAGGGCAGTGATCAGGAAAGCAGGCGGGTGTTGCTGACGCGCACGGCCGATGGAAAAAGCAAAACGCAGAAGCTCAGCAAGAATTTCAAGTCCAATCCCAGCACCCTGGCATTTCACGATGTCAACCAGGACGGCCTGACGGACCTCATCGTTTTGATCCCATACGAAAAGATCAAAATACTCTTGCAGGTCGTGGGCAAGGATTTTGACGAACTGGACATCGCGCCGCCCGGCGGCACGGACATTGCGCAGCCGTGGTTGAGCGCGGCAGACGTGGATGGCGATGGCAAACCTGAGTTGTTGTTGACGCAGAAAAATTTTCTCCGCGCCGTGGTCTTGAAGCCGGAAGCCTCCGCGCAAAGCGCCACGAACAAGGGCGGCTGGATGTTCAGTGTGAAGGAACAGATCAATGGCGCCGGCAGCAATTCCCGGCTGGTGGGCGCGGCGGCCGTGCCCAATGGAACGAACGCCGTCCCGTCGTTGTTCCTGCTCGATGCCGAGCGCAAGGTGTTGACGTTGTGCGAACGCGACGCCGCGGGAGTGTGGCAGGTCGTGCGCAATATCTCGCTGCCGTTCACCGAGTTCACCAGCCTGCAACCGGTGGCGCTGGGCGGCACGAAACTGAACAGCGTCGGTTTTCTCGGGATCAATGCCGCCGCGTGGCTGGCGCTCCAGGGCGACACTTGGGAATTCAAGGAACTGGACGGTTACGAAACGCCGATCAAGGACGCTCACTTGAATGACGTGATCACGGGTGATTTAAACAACGACGGGCGCAAGGACCTGGTATTTCTGGAGACTGCCAAAAACTATCTGGACCTCGTGCTGTTTGAAGCGCCCAATCGGTTGGTGCCCGCGAACCGCTGGCAGGTGTTTGANNCCCGAACCGCGCGAAGCGTTGGTAACGGATGTGACCGGCGACGGCAAAAACGACCTGGTCGTGCTCGTCCATGACCGGATTCTGGTTTACCCGCAGGAATAGAGAGTTAAACCGTCTGCCAAAAAAGTGTCAGTCAATGAGATTGACAGTTTTTTTGTTTCGGCCAACGGATGGTGCCGGCGCGCTGACTCGCTGTCCAGCCCGTAAGAGCCTGTTTGAAAACTC
>PLJQ01000311.1:0-7052 GCA_003140275.1 Limisphaerales bacterium | reverse complement strand
AATGGAGTTTTCAAACAGGCTCTAACACATTTTACCCCCAGTCGCCATGTCGTGGAGACGCAAAGCAGCTCTCCAGTTTTTCCTGCGCCCTGGCATCTTTGCGTTGTAAAAATGTTTCACGACCTCCCTCACCCCGACCCTCTCCCNNATACTTTCTCCCTCTCCCCGGGGAGAGGGCCGGGGTGAGGGCGAGCATCAAAACCATTCTCGTCTTGATTCCGTTCGAGCGGGGACGCTCTCCGCCGTTTGTTCAAGAGCGGTAAATCGCGTGCGTTCCAATGTTGAATGAAACCACGATGTCGTCTTGCAGATAAAACACCACGCGCAAATCAGCTTCGATTTCCACGGCATGGACTGTTCGCCACATGAGAGCCGAAAGCCGATGAATCTTGTGCGGTCGCAGTCGTGGATCAAACGGGTCTTACTTGAAGAATTTCCAGGCCAGACGCGCGGATTCCTTTTGCGCCGAAGACAGGTTGTAAAAATTCTCCCAGAACGTGTCCGTCGCCTGATACCGATAGCTCACTTTCGCCACGGTGGTTTATCATGCAAGGCGGTTTCCATGGCCACCATCCGTCCGTCCTCGGCGTCTTCAATTCCACGCCAGACGTCTTCGGGAATGTCCGGGTTTTCGATGCGCCGCATCATTCGCTCGACCGCTTTGCTGTCCGCGCAAAGGCCTTGAAGGATGCGCTTTACCACGTTTGACCGTTCCGGCCGGGGCAACGATTCCAGTTCTTTGAAAAGCTCCGCCGCGCTCATGTCATCACTGTTCCAGAATTTCACCCGCAATGCAAGCTCCACGCCGCATCAGTCGGTGCCGGCGAACCGCTGGCAGGTTTTTGAAGAGCGGACCTTCCGCCGCCGCCGAAGCGACATGCCCGAACCGCGCGAAGCGTTGGTGACGGACGTGACAGGCGACGGCAAAAACGACCTGATCGTGCTCGTCCATGACCGGATCCTGGTTTACCCGCAAGAGTGAGGCTGGCATGCACGCTTCAACTTGTTTCTGCCCTTGAGAGAAAGCTGAAGCTCGAACTCCAATGTTACTTCTTCAACTGGGGAGGAACCGGGTAAAACATTTTCAACGTCAGACCCTCGGCATTTACGCTGCCGGCATAGACGCTGAAATGAAAGTACTTGGCGACCTTGTCGTATTCCGGCAGGAGCGAGTAATCAAACCAGGTGTTGTAATTATTCTGATTCATGCTGACGCCAAAGGCGCTGGCCAGGAGCGTGAGGTTGTTCGCGTTGGTTGATGAGTTTGGATTTTTTTTCATGACCTCGAATCGCGCGCGCATTGTTTCACTATCGTTCGCATAACCAAGCAACCCCGTTCCGGTGCCGCCGACCTGTTGCGCTGCTTCGTTCACGCCGGGATTTTCGCGCAGGGATTTCCCCTGGGTTTCGGCGCTGCGCAGGTATTGCTCCAGCAACGCCACGTCCCAGGACATCGCCAGGTAACCGCCGCTGGCCGCGAAATGGAATCCACTTTGGCCGGTGTCGCCGGCCGCGGGAGTTGCCGGCAACGTATAGACTTTGCGCCCGAGAAATTCCCGGTCCTTGACGGGATTGCCACCGCCAAACTGGGGCGGCATCACGGCGGTGGCGGATTTCAAGGCCAGCGCCAGTTGTTCCGCATTGGGTGAGCCGAGCAAATAGATCGACGGCGGCGAGTTCAGATCGTCCGATGTGTTGCCCTTGGGCGCTTGTTGAAAGGAGATCAGGTCGTCGCCCAGGTTGCCGAAGAAGGCCTTTTTGAAATCGAAGTCGGCGTCATGATCCTTGCCAATGGTCCCCAGGATCATTTGCAGGGATTCGGCGAGTTGGGGCGACAGATTGGTGATCATGGTATCCAACGTGGCCCATGCTTTTTGACCGTCGATTCTCCAGCGCTGGAACTTCACCGCGTCGGCGGGAACGAACGGTGGTGGATTGGTTTCCCTGGCTTCGAGCGCCAACAGTTTGAAAAGACCGCGGCGCTCCGCTTCCGGTACGCCCACAAAGAAATGGCACAGCAGGCCTTCTTTTGACACGTGCAAACTGAAGGTCATCGTCTTCAAACCATTCAACCCGATCGCGGCGGCGACCTGGCTGAGTGGCGGAAGCAACGCGCCGGTTTGCGAGTCCGCCTCGGCTGCCGCAGCGGACGGGCGAATCAGAATATCAACCAGCAGCCTGGCGTTGATCCAGCCGTAAACGGGCGCGTCACGAAACATGGCGGCGTGGTTGGCGGCGTAGGCGGGCAGTTCATCGAGCGACGGTAATGCTCCGCCACCCAGCCGGATCAGGATTTTTTCAACTGCCTTGGACGAATTTCCGACGATCAATAATGAATCACTCTGGCCGACCAGCAGCTCGCTTTTGGGCGTCGTCTTTTTGGCGTCAGGGTCCTCAAACCCTTCCGGATTGCCCGGCGGAACGGGAAGCGCCTTTTTCAGCGCTTTGGCGATGTCATTGCTGGAGGTGATCAGGGTGGTGAATTCGACGTCACGGATTTTTTCCGTTTTGATCTGCTTGCCGGAGTCCACCCATTTTTTCTTCAGGCCGGCAAGATTGGTTTTGAGTTGGCCGCTTTTCTCTTTTGTGTCAACCAGCAGCAGCCAGGCCATTCTCTGACCTTCCCTGCCCTGCCAGCCGTTTTGCGTCAAAGCGAAGGTGAGTTGTCCCTGCGCAAGGGCGGAAAAATCTTCCCCACGAATGCCCAGTTCGCGTTCCAGCGGGGTCAGCACATCCTCCTTCAGTTTAGTCATGAATTTATCTCTGAAAGGTTTCATGGCGGGATCGTTCCAGAACCGGCCCTGCGGCGATTTATTCAAAATTTCCATGGCCTTCGTCCAGTCGGGCGCCGTGAGCAAAACCAAAGTATCGTCCGACAGCAGTTTTTCGGCGGGCGGCACGGCCGCGCTGCCGTTGGAGATCAGGCCAAGGAGGGCGGCCAGCAGCAGAAAACAGTTTTTCATGAGCAGAAGATCAAACGGTTGGCGGATGATTTGCGATTGGCGGGAGCCGGCCATCACCGGCGCGCAGATCCGGTTGGCGGAGGGGCGGCCACATTCGTCAGTTAAAGACATGATCTATCAATCTCCCGCCCCGGAAAAGGAAGCGATGCTTCAGCGTCACCAGGCAGTTCAAGGGTTCGCTCACTGTTCGCGGCCGGTGCTTTTGGCGCGGCTGGGCGGTTCGAGATAACGGTAGGGATTGCTGGGATTGTCGCTGGCGTAGGCGAAGGCATCGCGGTGGTCGAGGAAATATTTGACGCCGTTCACAGGGATGGCAAAACCGAGACCTTCGCCAAAAGTGATCTTCATGTTGGTGACGCCGACCACCTCGCCGCTCAGGTTAAACAACGGGCCGCCGCTATTGCCGGGGTTGATCTGCGCGGTGGTTTGCAAATAGAGTTCACCTTGCAACTGGCGTGTTTTCGTGCTGAGGATGCCTTCGGTCACGGTGCGTTCCAGTCCCAAGGGGCTGCCGACGGCGAACACTTTGTCACCCACGGATAGCGCGTCCGAATCACCGATGAGCACGCGCACGAACTTGGGCGCATCCTTATCGTCAATTTTGAGCAGCGCCAGGTCCTCAAATTTATTCATGGCAATGATTTTAACATCCTTATAACTCTTGCGTTCGAGCTGGCCCGCCTTTTGGTGATAAACTTCGACGGAAATTTTGGTTTCGCCTTCGATGACGTGAAAATTGGTCATCAGAAACCCATCTTCGTTGATGATGAAACCCGAGCCCAGCCCGCCGGGAGTTCGCACTTGAACAACCGCTTCCCCGACCAGGTTGACCAGGTCGCGCACGGTCCGCAGCGGCGGCAGAGTGCCGGCCGTCTGGTAAAGACCGGATTTCGTTTCAATCGGCGCCGCGCCCGGTGTTGCGACGACGGGCTTTGTAACCGGTTCGTCCTTTTCGCCTTTTGAAATCTTAACAATCTGGTTGCGCGGCACGATCAGTACGGTGTAGCCAATATCGACCACAACCTGGTCGCGTCTCTCCGTAAGAATCTTGCCGGTCAAGGCGGCCTTTTCCTTTAACTGAATTGTGTCCGCCCGCGTGGCATTCCAGTCGCAGCAGAGCAGGGCCGACAGGGCGAAAAACTGTTTTAACATGGCTCGAGCCTACTGGTCCGGCGGCGCCTTGACAAGCCGGCGTGTACTCAAAATTACACCCTTTGAATAAACGGCGCAGTTTAATATCGAATTAAAGAAACTTGGAGATTGCGAGAGCTGTCGATTTCGGCTAACCATGGTGCCGCCCGTAAGGAACCCAACCGGTTCAAAGGACTGATTGATGCTGAACTTGAAATCAAGAATACTTTGCGGCCGGCCTGACCGGCCGTCCCGGTGTGGCGGATTCACTCTCATTGAACTGCTGGTGGTCATTGCAATCATCGCCATGCTTGCGGGTTTGTTGCTGCCCGCCCTGGCCATGGCGAAGGTCCATGCGAAGCGCATCCAATGCGTCAACAACCAGAAACAGTTGGCGCTCACCTGGCAGATGTATGCGGATGACAACCACGACGTGCTGGTGCCGAATGGATACGGCGACGGCGAACAACTTTGGGTTTCCGGTGGTTTTCACATTTACCTTGATGGCTTCGTCAAGGAGGAATTGCTCACGAATCCGCGTTATGCTTTTTTTGGTCCGTATCTCAAAACTCCCCGGCTCTACAAATGCCCCGCGGACCTGAGCACTATTCGATACGGTAGTGGAACGGTCCCAAAAATTCGCAGTTATTCATTGAATGAATACATGGGTTTCGCCACACCCGCGAATCCGGGCTACAAAAAATTCATGAAAGGTTCGGACATGGCGCCACCTTCGCCCGCGAAACTCTATACCTTTGTGGATGTGAATCCGGTCACCCTTTGCACGCCGGCTTTTATCATTTATCGAAACAACGGCCCCTTTTATCATTATCCCGCGAGTCATCACAACCGCGGCGGCGTCCTCGCCTTTGCCGATGGCCACCTGGAAGCACATCGCTGGGTGGAGTCGGGCACCTACGACAGCAATAAAGTAATGCATAACGGCCCGCCGCCCATCGCCCGCGATCTGGCCTGGTTGCAGGAACGAACCACCCTCAATCAATAACCCGCCTCCATTGCGGCTTCCTTGGGTGTGCTTTGCGCTTGACGCTGTAATCCACCAGGAACGCCGCATCGCTTTTATCAAATGACCCAACGGTTGACTTGCTCTCTGTCTGGCTGACAGACAGTGTGTAAGACAGTAGAATGATTAACACCGGTTAAGCCGGCCAATCGAGCCATGTCCTTGAACTCTCAACCACAACATCCGATTCGGATTCTGACGGCCGTGCCGATTTGTGACGGGCACGACAGCCCCATCATCACGATCAATCTGGAACTCGCGCGGCATGGCGTCGAACTGATTTATCTGGGCTATAACTGCCCGGCCAGCGCCATTGCGCGCGCTGCGATCCAGGAGGATGTTCATGCCGTCGGCATCAGCTCTTACAACGGCGGGCACCTGGCGTTTTTCAACGAGGTCGCGGTTCGTCTGCGCAAACTCGGTGGCGGCCACATTCCTCTGTTCGGCGGCGGCGGCGGCACAATCACGCCACAGGATGAGGTCGTGATGAACCGTCGCGGTGTGGATCGCATCTTTTTTGCCGGCACGCCGCTTGCGAAAATCGTCAGCACGATCATCCAACATTACGGTCGGCCGCCGAAAATGAAACTTTCCTCACTGCGGGGCGATTTTAAACTGGCCCGCGCCATCTCGGGCGCGGAAATTTCGAAATCCAAAATCCGGAAGGCGAAACAGATTCAAACTCTGAAATCTCAAAGTTTAAAATGCAAATCCTTTGTCGTGGGTGTGACGGGCCCGGGCGGAGCGGGAAAAAGCACGATGATCGACGAGTTGGTGCGTTGCTATCTCCAACAACACCCGCAAGGGCGCGTGGCGGTGCTGGCCAATGACCCGTCGCATCCGGACTCCGGCGGCGCGATTCTCGGCGACCGGGTCCGGATGCAGGGCCATGACCTCGACACCGGCGTCTTCATCCGCTCCATGGCCTCGCGCGGCCACCTGGGCGGGCTGGCCCTGGCCGTTCCCGAGGCCATCCGGCTGTTTGCCGCCGCCGGCATGCCCCTCGTCCTGGTGGAAACGGTCGGCGTGGGCCAGGTGGAGGTCGAGGTGGCCTCGGCCACCGATACCACCGTGGTCGTCGTCAATCCCAAGTGGGGTGACTCCATCCAGGCCAACAAGGCCGGGCTGTTGGAAACGGCCGACATTTTCGTGATCAACAAGGCGGACATGCCCGGGGCGGGCCAGTCGCGCCGTGATCTCGAGCAGATGCTCGACCTGTCCACACCCGGGGACTGGCGACCGCCCATCTTGGAGACGGTGTCGACCACGGGAGAAGGCGTCGACGCCCTGTGGGCCGAGATCGGGCGTCACCGGGCCTTCCTGGTCGGTGCCGGGCTGCTGGAGCCGTCGCGGCGCCAGCGCCTGCGGCGCGAATTCCGTCTCGTTCTGCGGGCCCGGATCGAGGTGGAGATCGACCGGCTGGCGTCGCAACCGCTCTACGCCGAGCTCGACGAGGACGTCGTCGAGCACCGGCTCGATCCCTATGAGGCAGCCGAGAAGCTCCTGGCTCACGTGGGCGACGACTCCGGACGGCGGGCGGCGAACTGACGCAGGTGGGGGGTCTCAGGCACCGCTTCGCCCGATGTTCGGGGTACGGTGCGCGCATGATGGTCGACGCCGATCGGTCAGGGGGGCGGGAGGACGATTTCGTCGTCGTCGACCGGCGCGCCGACGGNNGACCCGCCGGGGGCGGTCGTCCTCTGGGGTGGGGAGCGGATCTTCGCCGCCGGCGCCGATGTCAGCGAGTTCACCGAGCCGGGAGCCCCGGCCCTCGTGGCCGAGAGTTTCCACGGCGCCACGCTGGCCATCTCGGCCGTGCCGTCGGTCACCATCGCCGCGATCACGGGGTACGCCCTCGGCGGGGGCCTCGAGCTGGCGCTGGCCTGTGACCTGCGGGTGGTGGCCGACAACGCCAAGCTCGGCCAACCGGAGAT
>PLJQ01000390.1 GCA_003140275.1 Limisphaerales bacterium | reverse complement strand
GACTCGAGTCAAATCCGACGAGTTTCACCTTGCGGGGCCGGGAACGTAACGCCTGAGCCGTGCCGATGGTGGTGGATTCGTTCGATGAGAAAATGCCGTCGAGATCCGGGTGTGCGGTCAGCATGTTTTCAGCTACCGTGAGCGATGTCGCGACGACTGCCATGCCGTAGCGCTTGTCGAGAATCTGGATATCCGGAAACTTCTGATGAATGACATCCTCGAAGCCTTTCTCGCGAGCTTCAGTGGATGCCGCGCCGGGTTTCACCGCCACAATCACGATCTTTCCCTTGCCGTTGAGTACCTTTCCCATGCGTTCCGCGGCGAGTTGACCGCCCTTGTAATTGTCGGTTGCAACCTGCGACACGAAACGATCAGTGTCCACACCGGAATCGTAGATGATCACGGGAACATTCCGGTCGGCTGCTCGATTCACGACGCCGGCCATGCCTTGCCGATCAATGGGGGCGAGAGCGATGGCGTCCACGTGGCGGTTGATCATAGCGTCCACAATCTGAATCTGCTGCGCGTATTCGGATTCAGAGGCGGGGCCGTTCCATACGATTTCACTCGCGTTCTCCCGCGCGGCCTTGACGGCGCCGGCGTGGACGGACTGCCAGAAGATATCTGCATTCCCTTTCGGGATAACCGCGATGACGCGTTTGTGCTCCCGATTGCAATGACGTCTTGTTCAGGAAAAAAGCCTAGCACGTTTGTCAATAAACCGCCCGGCGCACAGGCGCACAGGCAACCACGTAGCGGGACTTTACATGCGTTACCCTGGCCACTAGTCTGACCCGAGTTTTAAGGGGCCGGCGGCGCTTGGTTGGCTTTTTGCAACTGATGCAACCCTACTGTGCGGGATATAAATGATACGGAAACTTTTTGATTCAATTGCCCGTCGCCCATGTTGAAACCGAAACTGTTAGTCGTCGAACTTTGGGGGCTGGGTGATCTGGCCATTGCCTCGCCATTTTTGCGGACCGCCGGAGAAAAATACGCTGTTACTTTACTGGCCAAACCATTTGCGCAAGACCTGCAGCCCCGTTTTTGGCCGGGGGTGGAAGTTGTCCCTTTTCTGGCGCCATGGACCGCATTTCGTAACAAGTATCGCCTAAATTCCTGGCCCTGGCGGCAACTTTTTCGTCTGCGCAAACAGCTGGCGTCGGAACGATTTGAAGTAGGGTTGTCCGCGCGATGGGATCCGCGCGACCATGTCCTTTTGAAAATGTTTGGCCCCAAAAAGCGGTTCGGGTTTTCCCGGTTCAAGAGTCAATTGTTTTTGACGCATCCCATAACCCGGCCAATGCCGGAGGCGCATCGCTACGAATACTGGCGGGTTTTGGGACAGGAATTGGGCTTGGACTTGCCGTTACGGGACAGGGTGCCTATGGCGTTGGCGTCTCGAAACCGGGTGATCTTGGTGCATACTGGGGCAGGGCAAGCGGTGCGGGTTTGGTCCTTGGAAGGCTATCGCAATCTGGTCCGGCGATTACGGGAGAGCAATTATGCCGTGCAAGTTACGTGTGATCTTTCCCAGCGCGAGTGGTGGATAAAGCAAGGCGAGAAAGAAGTAGCCACTCCCGAAACGGTGACGGAACTATTGCAACTCACCGATCAATCCGGGTTGTTTATCGGAAACGATTCCGGTCCGGGTCACATTGCGGCGTTCTGCGGCCTTCCCACCTTCACCATCTTTGGACCGCAATTGCCCGAATGGTTTGCACCGCTGCACCCCCAGGCCGAATGGCTGGAAGGAAAGGCCTGCCCCTACAAGCCGTGTTTCGATTATTGTCGCTTCCCAGTCCCCCGGTGTATGGAAAATATCAGCGAGACGGAGGTTTGGTCGAACGTGGAAAAATTTGTTCATCGGCATCTCCCCAAGTGACCGGCGCAACCGGACACACGGATCAACGAAGGCAGGGCAGAACTGCCGCCCTACCTTATTGCGGGTGGTAAGTTGCAGGCGCGTGAGAAATCACCTGAAAATTCCCACCATGAAACCGACTATGAAAAGGCCAATTCCAAAGGTAGCGACCAGGAATTGAGTGAGGAGGCAATAACGCATAATGTTCTCGCCCCGCACTTTCCCCAGGCGCATGTTGAATTCTAATAACTCCTCCCCCGCCTCCTTATATTGTTTGTAGGCCGGCAACATAGAGGTTTTCCATAGCGCGATCGCTTCCGGTTGCCGGCGGTTGTCGATCAGAATAAATATTTGCTTTCGAAGCTCGAGGTACTGATTTCGACGTTGCATTAAAGTTTCGTAGAGATCGCGATCCTGCTTCTCATCAAAAATCGTTTTGCTGTAAGCGTTCAGATAAACCGTGGTGATTTGATTGTATGCCTCGATTTCTTTGAGGTAACGCTCGCGTTCGTCCGGGTTTTCCGTCATCAAGATCAGGCCCATTCGATTAAAGCCTTCCGCCAGGTTGGCATTGGCTGCCCCTGCGTATGAAAGACCGGGCAAGGTGTCGTTGACGATCAGGCTGGCTTGGCGCTTGAGGTAGGTGACGCTGTAAAAACCAAGCGCGCCGATTAGAAATAAGGCGACAATCGTCAGCAAAATTCCCTTGGGAGACCAGATAACCTGCCACATTTCTTGCCGTTTTGAGGTGATGATTCTCCGCTCTTTGAATACCCGACGGTAAATCCGGTCCATGCGCCCGGCGTGTTCCTGCCATAAATATCTTTCTTTGATTCGTTCGCGGCCGGCGGCGCCCATTTTATCTCTCAAAGCCGGCGACTGGGCAATGGTCAACATCGCGTTGCTCAATTGAGTCACCGTTTCGCTGCTGGAGGCAAGGGGCACGCGAATGGCCGTTTCGTCCGTCGTGATCTCCGCCGCCCCTTGATGGAGGAGAGTAATCACCGGCAGTCCGGCCGCCATCGCTTCCAAGACAACGTTTCCGGACGTGTCGCGCAGGCTCGTGAAGACAAAGGCATCGTGCCGCCGCATGACCTCCATGACCTGCGTTTTCGGTACCTGCCCAAGCCAGTTCACGGATTTCTCCAGCGCGAGTTTGCGGATCAGTCGCTTTAGCGGTTGTTCCTCGCGCCCAGCGCCGACGATGGTCAGAGTCAAGCTGGGAAATCTGCTTACCGCCTCGGCAAAGGCGCAGATGGCCAGTTCACCGCCCTTCAGCTTGTCCAAGCGGCCGATCCAGAGGAGACGAACGCCGGACCAGTTCCTCTCGGGTTTGGATTCCACCACTTGTTGTTCCGCCACGGCGGTTTCGAGCATGCGCTCGATTTTCCCCCGAAAAAGCCAGGGCACGCATTGCCCCGTGTCTTCGTTGGCGACCAGGATTCTGTCGGCGAAGTAAAAGCTGAAGTAAACGTAAGGAAAAACATAGCTGTTCAGCACGCTGAAGGAACGCAAGAGTTCGGCCACGATCTGCGTGCGAGACCACGGCAGGAATTTCCACGGGCAAATCTGTCCGCCGCCCAACGGGCCGAGCACCACCGGTTTGGGACAAAACCACCAGAAACCAGGCTGGCGAAAAGAATTAAAGGTGGCGTGATGAATCAAATCAAAAGATCTGATTTGCCAGCGCAGGTGGAAGCGAACCCCTAGCTGCCAAAAAAAATAATAGAGTGCGGTCCACATCCCGCGTCGTTTCAATGCCAGTACCCACTGCGGAAGATCATAATAAATGAACTTGGGGTGAGGTCCTTCATAAGTGGCCAGTCGCTCTTCAATTACTTGCCGGTTGTTGGCCCGCGTGACGACGGTAATATCGTGGAATTTTGCCATGTGTAGCGCCTGCTGCCAGCCCACCTCCGGTTCCGATCCTTTGTCGGGTTCGCAGCCGTAGGCGGAGAGCAGTACGCGCAACCGGGTTGGCTCGCGCTGGTCGATCACGGTCTGATAGACCGCATTCATCTGTTCGGCCTTTTTATTCCAATCGTAATCCCGCAGGATGACGGAGCGCGCATTCTGCCCGTGTTCAACCAGAGCCGTCCGGTTTTGGCCGTAGAAGCGAATGGCGCCGGCGAGTCCCGCGATGACTTCCCGGTGTGAGCCGAGCGGCACTTTGATACCGCAACCGTCCTGGACCGCGGACCTTGGACCGCCGGTGTCCAGGCAGATCACAGGCAACTGGTTGGACATCGCTTCGATAACCGTGTAGCCGCCGGAGTCGTGGAGACTGGGAAAAATGAAAAGGTCGAAGTCACAGTACATCTTGAGGAGTTCACTGCGTGGCAGTCGGCCGCGAAACTCCACACGATGATCCAACCCCAGTCGAACCGCAAGTTTTCTTGCTTCGGCAAGATAGCTGCCATCTCCGATGAGTGTGAAGCGGGCGTCGGTTTGCGATTCTTTCAAGGCGTAGAGAGCCAGATCGATGCCTTTGAGTGTGATGATATTGCCCGCGAACAGGATCTTCAAGGGTCCGATACCGACGACGCGCCTGGGCGGAGGGATGGTGTGTGCTTCGAGACCGATCGTGGGCATCAACTGTGTTGAGACTCCGAGAAAGGCAAAGGCCTCTTGCATCTGGCTGGTGGAGGCCAGAATCGCCGTGGACCGCCGGGTACGCTGTCGCAGAATACTGAAATTACCCAACTGCAGCAGATTGCTCAGATTGCGGACCAGTTCGTGCGGCAACGATTTTGGATGATTCCACGGAAGCAGCCTCAGGGGAATCGACTCGATGCCGCCGACCGGCCCCCAAATGGACGGCACGCCGTGACCCCAGATCGCGGTGGGGAAGCGGAACGTGGCGAAGGTGACGTGGTGAAGGAGGTCAAATGGCCTTTCGTAATGCAACCGGGCAACGATCCGGTGCGCCGAGTGTTGCCAGCGGATGTAATAGAATCGTGTGGCTTTGAACCGTCGCTTGAATGCCAGGGCGAGACGACCTGCATCATGGTAAACAAATTTCGGAAGGGGTTGTTGGCCATGCCGACGGGCCAGTTCCGCATCGATTGCCTGCCGGTTGTTGGCGCGGGTCAGAACCGTCACGTCATGGAACCGGGCCATTTGCAACCCCCATTGCCAGCCCACTTCCAGTTCGGAACCTTTATTCGGCTCACAGGAGTATGCGGAGATTAACACTTTAAGTCTTCGTGACATTGATAATTGAACGTTAATCAAACTCGACGACTGGGGCAAGCTTACGGAAAGAGAGAGTGAGTAAACATTATGATCTTCACAACCGGTTTTCCAGTTGGCAAATTTCAGGCATGCCAAACTGGTTGATTAAATCCACCGTTCACCGCGCCATCTCGTGGCTGCCGCGTCGCCAGGTTTGGAACGAATTTCTCCAAACCCGGGTCACCAAATCGCTCGATCTGACGGCGGGCCAGTTTGAAGCCAAGGTGGTCGAGTGCCACAGGCACCTTGAATGTTTTCTGTCACGGACCCCGGGCGCGGGTGAGTTCACCGTGCTGGAATTGGGCACCGGCTGGTTCCCAATCATCCCGCTCGGGCTTTATTTGTGCGGGGCGAAGCGGGTTTGGACGATCGATATCGATCCGTTGCTGCGGCCGGCGCGCATCCAACGGGTGCTCCAATACTTCTGCGACCTTGACCGGCGAGATGAGTTGAGAAAACTCCTGCCTCGGCTGCAGGCCGAACGCATGGAGCGGGTGCGCTCACTTCTGCCACGGGTCGGGCGCGAAGCGCCCGGTGCGTTTCTGGCGCAGATCGACATTCAAGTGATCGTGCGCGACGCGCAACATACCGAACTTCACGCCGGCAGCATTGATCTGCTTTTCTCCAGCGGCGTGTTGGAATATATTCCGCGACCCGTGCTCCAGAGAATTCTAACCGAGTCCCGGCGACTGGCCTCGCCGCGCGCCGTCATCAGCCATCGCCTCAACCTGGTCGATCAATTCTCGTATTTCGACCGTTCGATCACGGCCTTCAACTATTTACGGTACACGGCGCGGCAATGGCGCTGGCGCAACAGTCCCTTGATCAACCAAAACCGGCTTCGGATTTCTGATTACCGGCAATTGTTGGGCGAAGCCGGATTTGAAATCGTTTGCGAAGAGAGTATCTCCGGCGCGCGCGAAGAGCTGGCCAGGGTGAAGCTGTCCCCGGAATTCGAACACTACGCGAAGGAGGATTTGCTGGTGGTTCACTCCTTCCTGACCGCCAGGGTGGCGGCGAGTCAACAGCCGGCGCAGCAAGCTGGCGTAGCGAAGCCATGAACGCTGATTTAATGGCAAGAGTGTTCTTGTCGTCATCGCAGCGGCGATTGTTGCGGAGGGGCCTGCCCATTTTCATATTTCATAAGATCGCTTCTCCCCCGGCAGCAACCTTGGACCCGTTCGACTACACGCTGCCGGAAGAGTTCGACGCCAAATTGAAGGCATTGAAGGAGGCAGGCTTGGTTCCCGTTTCACTGGACACGGTTGTTCGTGGACGGGAAGCTGGTCCGGGGAACTTCGTGGTTACGTTTGACGATGGCTATCGCAATGTCTGCGACCAAGGGCTCGAAATATTGACGCGTCACCGGGTTGCCGCGATTCAGTTCCTGGTCGCCGGGTTGCTGGGCAAAAGGAATGAATGGGATATTGCCAATCACGATGTGATCGAGCCATTGATGGATGAATCACAAGTTCGAGAATGGCTCGCGGAGGGTCAACAAATCGGTTCACACAGTCTGACGCNNGAAGAAACTGGGTGAGCGCGAAGCGCGGGAAGAAATCGCCGGCAGCAAAAAAAAGCTGGAAGATACCTTCGGAATTCCGGTGCGTCATTTTTGTTATCCGTTTGGGTTATACAATGAACGTGTCAGCGGCCTGGCGCAAGCGGCGGGTTATGAAACGGCCTGCACCGTTGCATTCGGGATCAACCCGGCACCGCTGGGCTTTGAACTAAAGCGAGTTATGCCACTGACACGGCGGGAGCTGATGGCCAAGATCTGGCATCGACTGAGGCGCAAGTGCGGCGGCTGAGTCGTCGCGCGGGTTTGAGCCATGGCACACCGCGGCGCGTCTGTTAGTGGGCGTGGCGTGCTTTCGAGGCGCCGCCTTGGATTTGACCGCTCGGGATTACCTCGCCGGCGTTTGGATTCTCCGGTTTCTCATGACCATCGTGTGCAGAATCCGCCCGGCAATCTCCGTCGCCACGCGATCGGCAGGCTGGGATGCGTCAACGATGAATCCGTTCGGCAACTTTGCCACGAGGCGGCGGTAGGCTTCTCGCTGGCGTGCGGTCTCGGCAAGGGGCACTTCTTGCTTGCGTGCCTGCAGGACTTCAGCGGGAGCATCGAGCAGGAACACCAAATCGGGTTTCCAAACGAGCCGGAAGGCCGCGCGGACAACCCACGGCGGCACCTGCAATCGATAGCGTTTCTGGTCCACCAGAAAGTCATAGTAATAGCGGTCGATGAGCACGAGACCGTTCTTGAATGTCGCGGGCCAGAATTGCAGTTGTGATCCCAGAAAAAACTCCAGCCAGTGGTAGGCAAGGTATATCAAGGACGCGAGGTGGTTGCGCAGGGGCTGGTCGTGTGGATTGGTTATCGGTTTCCCTGATTTTCTACGCTTCCGGAAAAAGACCACCGGCTTCCAGTGCAGTTGCAGGCCCTTGCCGGGATTGAAGGTGTTTTGCAGGTGGGTGGCAAGTTTTTGGCACACGGTGGACTTGCCGCTGCCGTCAGCCCCGAGCAGCACGACCGTCAACCCCGGCGGGTGAATGACGCGTTTGACGGCGCGGGCAAGATCGTACGCCTGCGATCGCAATGTCAACCAGGGATGGCGTATGAGTTGGCGGCGAACGAGCGACTTCCGGAGCACTTTCCAGCGACGCTCGACTTCAGACCAGCTCTCGTTGAGCGAATGCTCGACAACCTCGTGGGCGAGGGAACTTCCGAATAATTCAGATAAAATCGCTCTTGCTTCCTCTGGCGCGGAGCGGAACCCCGCAAGAATGCTCGGCTTGTATTTGTCTCTCACGTAACCGTGATGGATGAGCCGGGTCAGAAGGTTGAGAATAGCCTCGTGGACAGGATGGGGAATGGCGAAGAGGGGACGGTCGATGCGTTTGGCCATCAACTGTAGCGGCGAGAGCATGGCAAATCCACGCCATTTCAAGCCAAAGAAAAGATCAATTTGAATTTGCTGAAGGGATTGAAGATGAAAGAAGAAAAACGAGATCGGAGAGAACTCAACGCGATTATGCAGTTCATAGCCGGCTTGCCTGGCGGTGGTCACCATCACCTGCTCGGCCTCGGCCAGTTGTTGAGGAAGGAGGAGCACGTCGATGTCATTCGTGGTGGCTTGGGGAAGATTCTCATAGTTTCTCAGTATGAGGAAGGTTATCCCGTGAGCCTTCCAGTTTTCGAACAGGGTGGTGATCAGACTGCTCAAGCATCGAGCTGGAGCTGGGTCAATCTGCAATGGATTTGGCCCCCGGTTTGCAATAGGGCCAAACTCGTGGGGTGGTGGCGTGGTGTGCGAGTTCAATGGTTTAGCCATGGCTGAGAAGCTTGATTAGGATTGCAGCCATTTTTTGAGTTGGGTGCAGGTGATAAGGTTTCAACCGGGAAAGTGCTAGGTAGCCCAATCCGCTTTGTAGGGTTCAGACAAAGCCGGTGGCATGGCTTTTCAAGACGGCTTTGTGACTTGATCCAACTGGTGTGGCCCGGACGCCAGCAAAAGCAACTGAGCGCTTCCACGAGATGAGCAAACCTAAATCCCGGATATCTCAACTGCGGATAATATTGAAAGTAAATGAAGATTCGGCAAGTGTCATCCAGCCGGCGGCTGCGAGTCAGTGCCGCGCCTCGGATGAGTGGGGCATTTGAAGGAATGTAACATCCGCGGAACAAACGGAAGCCCCCATTTTTGGCGAATGTTTTTTTTGCTTCGTCCACAAACACGCGAGCGCCATGGATACCATCCTTCGCCGTGTGTTGTCGAGTATGCTCCGCCACAGAGGTCAGCGCTTCTCAGTGAGTGGCAAAGTGCGATCGCCCGGCCGTGGTTTCGTTCGTTCGCTTTGCCCCAAAAATGGCAGCTCTAACAGCCGTCTGTTTGCGGTAACTGCCGCGGAAGCAACCTCGTATTTAAGGCTTGACTAATTCACATTTTCAGGTCCATTATCTCGCCTAACTTCCAGACTTGTGAGACACCGGCGTTACTGGGGCTTTCTCAGGCCAAGGAGTTTACTTAGCGAAACTAACGCATAAATCTATGTGGACCAAACACGTTTTGTGTTGGGCGGGTTGGGTCATCCTCACTAGCGGTTGCTGGAATCCCGAATTTGGGGTGCAAGCACAAGTGCTTTACGGTCCTTCATCCTTGGCGGATGCCTATTCCTATCTTGGATTTGATCCAACCGCGGCCAATTGCGCCACCATGGTTCAGATTTCCGATATTCACATGAACGAATCAAGTACGCCTCTCGCGTGGGACATGGATGATCGGCTGGTAAACGCCATTAACGCAATCACCCCCCCGGATGTATTTGTAGTGACGGGCGATCTCGGCGCGGCCGGAGCCCCATCCCCAGGTTTTGGCCCCTATTTCCCTTGGGCTACGAATGAGATAGCGCGGGCGCAGTTTCAGTTGACGCGTATCACCAACTACACCCGGTCTTTCGTTGTGCCGGGAAATCATGATTCGGCCTATGGCCGGACGGACGGGTTCCTGTTCACCAATATTTATCAAGGTTTTTCACGCTACACAAATTTCACCATAGCGGGGTTGCCCGTGCTGATGTTGGACAGCCAAAATGGAGGCTGGCTTGATGCGGAGCAATTCAACTGGCTGGCGGGCTGGAAACGACAACTGGACAAAAGCAAACCGGTGATGGTTATGCTTCACATTCCTCTGTTTGTGGGCGGGCAACCCACGGTAGGCCGGGAATCAGAAGAAGGGGTGCTTTGGTTTTTGGAGGGTTGGCGGGCACCCACCTGGATTGGCGCCGGACACAATCATTGCCGGTTTCAGCAGGAGTATGACTTTGGGACGACCCACATCACGCAATATGCGGTACCCTCCGCGAACCAGTACATCAGCAAATCCAGCGACTGGTGGGATTGCCTCTCTTCGGGTTTTGCGGTCTGGTGTATAACGAATGGAACTGTCAAAGGTATCATTTCTTGGGCAGCGACAAACGGAAGCTATTTTGTTCTCGGGAGCGATCCATCAGAGCCTGTTAAAGTGAAAGATCTGGAACCTTATGACAGCACGAGCAATGTCCTGTTCCATGTGGAGGAGGGCCACTTTGACCGGGGGAAATATTCAGTGACGGTCACCAACGGGGCCAATGGCGCCAAGGACGTGACCTATTACTGGATTTTTGCGGAGGATTACACCTGCCAGTTGCCGATCGACAAATATCCGAATGCGAACCGGGCGTTTTGTTTACGCTTAGACCCCGGAGTAGAAGATCCTATATTTTACTTGGGGCCAGATACCAACACTTGGACCGAAGTGCCCTTGGAATTTTCAGCGAACGGTTTGTATTCGGTCGTCATTCCCGATAACTTAAAAAGTAATACGTTGTGGTTTAAGACCACCGGTTTTGGAAATTACGCCGGCTTTGGTTTGGGAACTTCCAATCAAATGACCGATTTCGAACGGTGGGCTGGTCGTTACCTCGGTGATGCAAAAGCCAGTGGCAGCACAATGACGCCTACCGGCGTTCCTGCGTGGATGGCTTACAACTTTGCCATCGCCATTGGCACTAATGAAGTCGCGCGCTGGATTCTTGGCCCGAACCCGTCAACGCCAAAATGAGAAAAAGGGAGTCGAGATTGACAAAAACCAGTAAAATCAATGGTTTCATGCACAATTCCTTTGGCATGGCGCTGAAAACCAAACTCCCCTCGCTGTTTATTGTGCTGACATTGTTTGCCGGCATTCACCGCGCTCTAACGCAACCGACTTTGACTATTGCGCCGGCGGGCAATCAAGTCGTTCTCTCTTGGCCTGCTACCGCAATAAATTACGTTTTGCAAAGCACCACCGATCTGGTCTCGCCTAGCTGGGGGCCGGTAACTGATGCCGTTCTGGTTACGATCAATAATATTATTAACGTCACCGTCACCAACACCTCGTCCACAATGTTCTTCCGTTTGTATAACACCAACATGCCAATCGTTTCTACGGGCATGGCAATCATTCCGGCGGGTGGGTTCAGGATGGGGGACAATCTGGATGGAATGGGGGATGCCACGCCAACGAACGTGACGGTGTCCGCGTTTTACATGGATGTGAACCTGGTGAGTTACGGTCAATGGTAGTCGGTGTATCAGTGGGCCACGAACAACGGCTATAGCTTTGACAATGCCGGTTCGGGCCAGGCGGTGAATCATCCGGTGTTCAATGTGGATTGGTGGGACACGGTGAAGTGGAGCAATGCGCGGTCGCAGCAGGCGGGGTTGGCGCCGGCGTATTACACGGATGCGGGATTGACGCAGGTCTATACGAATGGGGATGGGGATGCGGTCTATGTGAATTGGGGGACGAGTGGGTATCGGTTGCCGACGGAAGCGGAGTGGGAGAAGGCGGCGCGGGGCGGATTGAGCGGGCAACGGTTTCCGTGGGGCGACACGATTTCCGAAAGCCAGGCCAACTACAACGGAGATACGGCCGACTATGGCTACGATTTGGGACCGGACGGCTACAACGCCGCGTTCACGAACGGGGTGACTCCGTACACGAGTCCGGTGGGAACGTTTGCGCCGAACGGTTATGGACTTTACGACCTGGCTGGGAATGTTGCTGAGTGGTGTTGGGATTGGTATGGGACGCCGTATGCCGGCGGGAGTGATCCACGCGGACCGGCCTCTGGGAGCTCCCGGGTGTTGCGGGGCGGCAGTTGGGCCAACGACGCCAGCGGCACGCGGTGCGCCAGTCGGCTCACCGGCCCGAGCTACGCCAACGGCTACGGCCTTGGCTTTCGGTGTGTGAGAGGGCTTTAGTTTCTGCTCTTTTTCCCTTTCACTCATTTGAAGTGGTATTTCTCTCGACGTTTGCACTGGTGACGTTTTCCCGGTTCGGTTAGTGAATGGACACTTACGATTCCGCCCCCGCCTCATCCATGAAATTTCGATTAAGGTGAAAGCGGAACTGGCCGTCGTCAAAACTCCATTCAATGCACGGAATCGTCCGTCAAGCCTCGCGGGTCGATGGCCAGAACATCGTTGATACTGAAATGGCTGATCACCCGATGCGGAATGATTTGATAGGGTCCATCCGGGCCAATGCCAACATCCAGCCCATAAGTGCGATTGGCCGCCGCAGTGGATCCGGTGGAACTGAGCCCGATCCCAATTCCCACTGAACGATTGGTGGAACCATACGAGTTTCGCACGATCTGGGTCGGAAGCACCGTGTTGGCTTCGACCCAGGAGTTGGAACCCTGAACCTCGACCCCGACGAAGCGGAAAGACACCGGGGCAATAATCAGGTTGTTGTAGATGATGTTCCCGGGGCTATACGACTGGATTCCATAAGTGAAATATCCGTTTGTAAACCAGGGAGCTGAGTATGGGTCGGAGGTCAGGATCACGTTCGAATCAACCAGCGTGCCCGGGGTCGGCGGGAAAAGCGGATTGCGATCATTGGGGTAGAGATAAACGCCAGTGACGCACCCCATGATAAAGTTACCGGAGATCGTCGCCTTTGAATTGGACGAAATGCCGATGTCCCCATTGGGCTCGCCTCCGTCAATGACGTTGCCAACAATGGTGGCAAACGTCGGATTGTAAGACTGAAGATAAATGGATTGCCCGTAAGGAATAACTTGTCCCCCAAC
>PLJQ01000374.1:18342-18542 GCA_003140275.1 Limisphaerales bacterium | reverse complement strand
AGCCGGCCTGAAAGTTTTCGGTGGCGTGAACGCGCCTTACATCTGGGCGCGCACACCGAAGGGCGTCACGAGCTGGCAGGCATTCGACAGAATTCTAGGCGAAGCCAACGTGGTTATCACACCCGGCAGCGGTTTCGGCTCGAAGGGCGAAGGCTTCTTCCGCATCAGCGCCTTCAACAGCCGCGCCAACGCCGGGGAAG
>PLJQ01000374.1:0-18317 GCA_003140275.1 Limisphaerales bacterium | reverse complement strand
CCCAAACGGAACCAGCCAGGCCCAAAAAAAGACGCGTCTTGGTCGTGGACGACGACGAGGTATTGTCGCTGATCTTCCAACAACTGCTCGAAGCGTATGACTACGAAGTCATCACCGCGGCGAATGGCGCCCTCGCGCTCAAGCAGATACTCACCCAGGATGTGGACGCCATCCTGTGCGATCTCAGAATGCCGGAGCTCGAGGGCGACTTGTTTTACAGTACGGTTGAGCGCATGAAGCCGCACCTCTGCCGCCGTTTCATTTTCATCACGGGCGCGGCGGAAGACCCCAAGTATCGCACGTTCCTCAGTCAGGTGAAGTCGCCCGTGCTGCGCAAACCGGTGGTGTCCGCGAACTTGCTCGAGGAATTGCGCCGTCTGCTGGAGCCGCCGCCTTGAGCGAAGCGCGCTTTCAATAGCTGCACCGTAGCGGCTGCTCTGCCGAGTCGCCGCCACGCTTCTTCAGTACACCAGCACCAGCACGGCAGCTTGCTCCGCCGACTTCACCACATCCTCAAATTTCCTTTCGGTCGTCCGTGGCTCTTTAAGCAGAGCAGAAACTTCCGGCACGGATTCCAGAAAGCTCAAAAGATAACTGCTCTTCACGGCGTAATTCACGTTCTCCGGCAACGTTCCGCTCGCGGCCAGCGCCGCCAGTGCGCTCAACTTGGCCGACACCACGCCCACCACGTTGCCCCGCTCATCGAACAACGCCCCGCCCGAATTGCCCGGCTGCACCGGCACACTGATCTGGAAATACCGCGCGTCATCACTCGCGCCGGACAGCGACGCGATTTCGCCCTTGGCCAATTTGGGCGCGAACCCTTGCAAACCGATATTGGGAAAACCCACCGTGGCCACCGTGCCGCCCAACTTCACCGCGCGACTCGCCGCCACCGGCAACGCTGCAAACAGACCCTCTGCTTTGAGCAACGCCAGGTCATTGGCCGCATCCACCTTCACTACTTTAGTGGAAATCAAACCCGCGCTCGTGACCAAACGAACCTGCCCGGCGTTCCTGACGACATGCTCGTTTGTAACCAGAAATCCATCTTCCGAAATAAAAAAACCTGTGCCACTGACTGAGGGGTTTGATTTGTCAAAATTCTTGTTCGACGCAGATGTGTTTGATTTTGATTCTTTGCGTGGCTTAAGCCGTCATCCGGTCGTCTGCGTCTTTGCTTTGCATCTTGAATGATAGAAGGCATGAAAGCTTGCAGACACGCAACGGATTTTTCATCTCAAGACCGCGACCAATTTAACGCCAAATCGCCAAGTCACGGAGACGCAAAGAAGTTCTCCAGTTTTCCCTGCGCCTTAGTGAAATCGTCAGAGGCAGCGCCGGTAAAGTTCTTCCAGTTACAATAAAAAGACTGGCTGTCGGACACCAAAAACGGTTCAGTTAGCGGACGCATTATGCATAAATTAACTTTTTCCTTTTTTTTGCTGCTTTGGGTTTCGTCAGGCGAACAATCATTGTTGGGTGAATCGCGCTGGCCGCAATTTCGCGGTGCTAACGCTCAAGGTGTGGCGGAGGGCAGACCGCCGGTTGAGTTCGGGCCGGCCACCAATCTTCTGTGGCAAACGGCGTTGCCGGCAGGCCATTCTTCTCCGTGCATTTGGGGTAATCGCGTTTTTCTGACCGCGTTTGACGGCCAGAAACTCGAAACGATCTGCCTCCAGCGGCGCAGCGGCAAAATCCTGTGGCGAAGCACGGCGCCGGCGGAGCAGATCGAGAAATCTCATCCGACGGGAAGTCCAGCGGCCTCGACGCCGGCCACGGATGGTCGCAACGTTTATGTCTATTTCGGTTCGTTCGGATTGTTGGGTTACGATTTCAAAGGAAAGGAAATCTGGCGTAAACCGTTACCGATGCCGGTGACCGGTTATGGCTCCGGCAGTTCGCCGGTGGTGGTTGGAAAACGGCTGTTGCTCAACTTCGATCAGGATGGCGGCTCGTTTCTCCTGGCGGTAGATGCGCGTTCCGGCAAGACGCTTTGGAAAACGGACCGGCCGGGGTTCGTCCGTGGGTTTGCCACGCCACTGGTAATTGAGCAGGGAGGCAACGGAGAGGTCGTCGTGGCCGGCAACAACCGCGTCATTGCCTATGATTTGAAAGATGGGAGTGAGACCTGGTCGGCGCGCGGTTTGCCGGGATACGACGTATGTCCCACTCCGGTTGGTGGTGACGGATTGGTCTTCGTCGCGGGTCTCGGTAACCCTGCGATGCCTGGTTCCATCACGCTGCCTGCCTTTGCCGAATACAGCGCGACGTACGATAAGAACAAAGACGGTAAAATCACTTTGGACGAAATGCCATCCGGGCCGCTCAAAAGCAATTTTGGCATCCTGGATTCGAATCGCGACGGCGCCGTCACCGCCGACGAATGGGAAGCGGCGGCCAGGAATTTTGCCCGCGGCGAGAATTCACTGTTCGCGGTGCGTCCCGGCGGCCACGGTGACGTTACCGACTCGCACGTCGTCTGGAAACAAAAGCGCGGGGTGCCGCGGATCTCGTCGCCGCTGTTATACCGTGGACGAATTTATGTCGTCAAAGACGGCGGCATTCTCTCGTGTTTTAATGCGAAGGACGGAGCTCCCGTATGGCAGGAAGAGCGCTTGGGCGCAGAAGGGGATTATTACGCGTCTCCCGTTGCCGCCAACGGAAAAATATATGTGGCTTCGAAACGCGGGATCGTGGCGGTGGTCGAGGCGGGTGAGACTTTGAATGTTATCGCCCGAAACAATCTTGGTGAAGAAGTCATGGCTACGCCCGCGATTGTTGATGACACGCTTTACGTGCGGACAGCGAATCATCTTTACGCCTTCGGCCACGCGAAGCGCTAAGTTGTGATTTTGCCCTGCGATACGATTTCCACAATGTTGAATATCAGTTGATTACTCACGCACGGACCTTTGTTTCCTTGCCGCTCGAAGCAACTCCGTAATTTCGCCTTTGCACTCAGACTGGACAAACTGGAGGTAAGACGGAAACCTCATTACGCAATGAATCCAGCTTCCCTTGTCATTCCCGTTGTTCTTGGGTTAATCCTTGCCAAATGGGGGGTGGAACTCTGGCTGGCGCGTCTAAATCAGCGCCATGTTCGGGCGAATGCCGGCGCGGTGCCCGCGGCCTACAAAGAGACGGTGGATGCGAGCACCTACGTCAAGTCGGTGGAATATACGCTGGCCAGGAACAAGCTAAATCAGATTGAAGCCAGCTACGACACGGCGGTGCTGCTTCTGGTGCTCTTCAGCGGATTGCTGCCGTGGGGATTCAACTTGTCTGCTCATCGGCTGGGCGAATCGGCCTGGGCAATGGNNTTCAGTTCGACTGGTATGCGCAGTTTCGGCTGGAGGAACGGTTCGGATTCAACACCACCACCGCGAAACTTTGGTGGACTGACAAGCTGAAGGGTCTGCTGCTCGGGATGACACTGGGCTATCCGCTGCTCGTGCTCGTACTAAAACTCGTCGAATGGACGGCGGCGGCGTGGTGGTTATGGGCGTGGGGTTGCGTGCTCGCTTTTCAATTGCTGATGGTGGTGCTGGCGCCGATTCTCATCCTGCCGCTGTTCAACAAATTCACGCTGCTGCCGGAAGGCAGTTTGCGGGATCGGCTACTGGCGTTGGGCAGCCGGACCGGTTTCCGCGCAAAAAGCATTCAGGTGATGGACGGCAGCAAACGGTCGCGCCACTCGAACGCCTTCTTCACCGGCTTCGGGCGTTTCCGGAAGATTGTGCTGTTCGACACGCTCATTCAACAGTTGGCCGAGGCGGAATTGGAAGCGGTATTGGCCCACGAAATCGGCCACTACAAGAAAAAGCACATACCCAAAATGTTGATCGGGTTCGCGGCCAGCTTGTTCGTTGGATTTTTTGCGGTTTCGTCGTTGGCGCAACAGGCGTGGTTCTATCGGGCGTTTGGCTTCGAACCGGACCACCTCGTTCCCGCGTTGCTCTTGTTTGCGTTATTGAGCGGTGTTGTCACGTTCTGGTTTTCGCCGGTGCAGAATCTTTGGTTGCGCCGTTACGAATATCAGGCCGATGCCTACGCCGCCGAAACGATGCGCGAAACGACTTACCTGATTGGCGCGTTGCGAAAACTGAACGCCAAAAACCTGAGCAACCTCACGCCGCATCCGTTTTACAGCGGTGTTTACTATTCCCACCCAACGTTGCTGGAACGCGAGCAAGCCCTTGCCAGAACGACCGCCTGAACCGCGTCGTTCGCATCAGTTCACGATGCGAACGCAGTTTTCGGAGCCGCAGCCGTTGGGGACTCGCGTGGGGCAATCGGGATCGTCACGCCACTGGCCGTCCACCAGCAAACGATACTGATAAGCGCCCGGCGGCAGCTCAAGGGAAGTTTTCCACAAACCATTTTTCTGTTTTTTCAAGCTGACGGGAGCGCGGTCCCAATCGGTGAAATTGCCCGCGAGTAAAACATTATGGGCGTCCGGTGCAAATAATGTGAAATCGACCCCATGTTTGTTCGAAATTTGCTTTGCCATAGCCATTCAATTCCTTTTTCTGACTGACCGGCGGGATTGCCTGCCAGCACTGAAGAAAATCTGATACGCTTGCGCTCCCCGGTCAAGCGGGAAGTCATCTCATTTCCGTCTGCTCTACGACCAACTGGCGATTTGCTCAGAGGCCACGAAAAGAGCTGCTTTGGCACGATGGCAGCGGGGATAACCGGTAGCCAGTCGCCGATTTCAACACGGTTCGTTGGACAATGGCAATCCCGTCCGGGAAGGACTGCCCGACGGTTGCGGTTGTTGCGACAAACCGCGTCGAAAATTCTCGAACGCCGATCCAATTTCGATAGATTCGTCCCACTATGCAAACCAAACTCAATCGCCGTCACTTCCTCGCGACCACCGTCCTCGTGCCGATGACGGCCTGGGTGTCGTGCCGATCACCGGTTGGCGGTCGGCAGAGCGGTGCTCGGCGACCGGCGCGGTTCTTCTTCGTGTCGCAAGGCAAAACCGCGCTGATCAATGCCGACGGCACCGGCCTTCGCTATCTTGAGTTTGATGTTCCCAACCAGGCCACCTGGCAACCCACCGAGTTTTTCACCGACGGCCGCCGCGTTCTGCTCCTCAGCATGGAACCGCGACGCGACGGTTCGGGACGGCCATTCGAGGAATATTACACGCAAACTCCGACGCACCTTTGGATTTACGATCTCGATTCCGGTTCGCTGAAAGAAATCGCCACGCGCGACCGCCTGGCGCCGTTTTGTACGCCGCAACTTCTGCTCAACGATGAACGCATGCTGGTGCAGGTCGTCCGTAACAAGATCGGCCAGACCTTCAGCATGAACCTTGATGGATCGGACGCCCGTGAGTTCACCCGCGCGGGCGAAGGATTGCCGTACGGAGTGAGCCTCAGTCCGGATAAACAGCGGGTGGCGTATCATCTCGCCAGTCCCGCCGGTTACCAGATCTGGACCAGCGACGTCACGGGCGGCCAGAGAATCAAGATCGCCGCTCAACCCGGGCATCTCTACTTCGGCCCGGCCTGGTCGCCGGATGGCAACTGGCTGGCCTACCAAGATTGTCAACCGGGCACGGAACCTGGCCACGATTGGTCGGACGTTTGCGTGAGCCGTCCGGATGGATCGGACCAGCGCATCCTGACTCAAGGAAGATCGATGTGGTTCGCCGCAACCTACGGCATTCCCGGGAATCGCAGCAGCGGTTCGAACCTTGTCACTTGGACGCATGACAACGCGATCCTGTTTCCGAGGCGACTGCCCGGCTCGAAGGTGGCCTGGGAGTTCCAACCGCAACGACCGGACACCGACCATTTCAACCGGGATTACAAGCCGGAACTGGCGCGCGGCGGCACGGAAATCTGCCGGCTCGACCCGCGTGATAACTCCGTTACGCGCCTCACCCACTCCAATCCGCCCGTCTGGGACTTTCGAGTGAGCGAGTCGTCCGACGGCCGGTGGATTGTCTTCTGCCGCGCCGCCACGGGCGATGTGCCCGCCGTTTGGGTTATGGACGCCGATGGACGCCATCCGCGCCAGATCACGAAGGGAAAGGGCGATCGCGGAGTCGATCATCCGCGCTGGCTGCCGGTCGCAGTCGGGTAAGGATCAGGTTAATCCTGACACAATTCATCCTCGTTTTGTGAGCTTCACCGGTCAGCACGGATCTTTGGCATAATCAGGCTGGTCTTTTATTATTCACGATAGGGTTGAATCTCCAAAAAGTTAAATGTCTGTTCCTGACCAAAGGGAGCAACTGGTTCCTTCTCATTCTGCCAATCCGAAACGGTCAACTTCGCGGTCGTGCCTTTGGCCCTGAAAACCTTCCAATGATAGGTTATCCAGACCGGTATTTTGGGTTCCGGCGCCGAGGAATACATTTCGGTGAATGACCGCTTCGTATCAACATCCACACCTTCGAGGGCCACGGAGCCGGTGAACTTGGCCGCTTCCTCCAGTTTCCTGGCTTTCGGATTTGCCAAATCATTGTATTCACAAGAAAACATCTTCATCGAATAAAGCCTGCCCCGTTCAAGGTTCTTGATTGTCTGTGAGAACGTGTTCGGTCCCTTCTCACTCCTGCGCATCCAGAGAAACGTGTCGCCGATATGTTCCGGATCGGCCGGACGACCCAGTCCCATGAACCGTCCCTCAATCCGGCCGTATCTCGGAAAACTTTTGACTGCGATCGTGCCCTCTTCCGCCGAATGCAATGTCCATCCCTCAGTCCCTTTCTCGAAATCCGCATTGTGTATGTGGGTGAGAAAGAGCGGGTCCTTGATCAGCATTTCGGTTTTGCCGTCGATGGCATAGTGCCGGTACAGTTTCCCCACAAATCGCACCGTTTCCTCGTCCGCCAGCAGTGACGTCCACCATTCCAAACCACCCATGCCCGACATCACCGGATGATTGGCCACAACATTCATCTGCTGATCCATCCAGACGTGGTAATCGACATTCGGTTGTTTGTTGATGCCTCCCGGGGGCATGGAAAACAGGCCAAACGCAATCACCATCTGCTTTTTCACTCCCGGTTCCTTGGCTTCCCAGTCGGCAATGCCATCCACAAAAGTTTGCAACGCATCCTTGGAACCCTGCTCGCTGGACATTTCATGAAGGTAACGTTCGAGGGCGACACGATAGCCGCAGTCAACAACGGTTCGTATGAAATTCGTCCCGATAATCTCCTGGTTCAGTTTCTTCCCACTGCCGCCAACGTAGGCATAAAGCATCTTGTTCTTATACCGATCATCGGCACGCATTCTTTTGATGGCTTCCCCGCACACTTCGTACTGTTGTCGTTCCTGCTCCATTAGCGCACGACGTTCGGGAGTCAGCTCAGCCCATTCTGAAACCGGTCGGTTGACGATGAATTCATCGATAATGATCCCGTCCAGGAAAGGAGTCTTGTCGTAGAAACCGCTCCAGTAATTGAAATGATCCTCAGCCGTCTTGCCCTGGGAATTTATCCCGACTTCCGCGACGAACCTCTTTCCCTGACGATGCCAGTCCCCAATCACCGGCTCGGAAAGGTTGATGCCGTTCGGAACAATCAGCGTGGTGACGTTCGGCAGGATATCCTGCTTGAGAAATTCCATGTCATAGAGGCCATAAGATTTGATCTGTGGATTGAATCCCAACCCGCAATGGATGAGTTCGGGAATGGCCTTCACCGCCAGTTTTTCCACGCTGATCCTGCCCTTGCATTCGACCTGGATCGTGTGATCCCCTTTGATCACATAACGCATCGCTTCACTACCACCCTCCGCGTCATGAAGAATCACCGTATCCGACTTATCCAGGATGACCCGCGCCGTTCCGTTTCCTTTGCTGTTTGAAGAAATAAAAATCCAGCCGTTGCTCGGACGTGCAAACGTAAACGGCTTGCTCGACTCCGAAATCGAAGACACTTCGAGCAGCTCAGAAACGAGATTGTTAAGCTTCTTTTCTCCCGAAAACAGAATCCTAGCTTCCCCGGTCCCGGCCAGGCCACAAACAAAAACTACCATTGAAACAATCAGTCTTGGACTCATAACAAATGGGTATTGTGAAGCTACATGGAAGACGGAGAATTGATTGTTGTCAACGATTTCAAACGGCCCGTCCGGCGGGCGATCTGCGTAGTACGCATCATTGACATAAGCAGTTTGGTTTCCGGAAATCGTCGCGCTTGAATGTGGCACGCTCCGGCTTGGAACAGAAGCTTGATTTTCATCTGCGGAACGTATCATAAACTTGGGAGGGCCGAGAAATATGCGAAAGGAACAAGTCTGTTTGGTATTGCGTAATTCGTATATTTAGCGCTCAAAAATCCGCCTTCTCAAGTTGGCGGCTGCGCTGTACTGTGGAATGAAAACTGGGAATATACGTTATGAATGGAGCCCACCTGCATTTGCTGATAAATCACGTCCCCGTGCTGGGCACGATCTTCGGTCTGGCGCTGCTGGCTTTCGCCGTGTGGCGGGGGAGTGATGAATTGAAGAAAGCGGCCCTGGGAACTTTTGTAATCATCGCGCTGCTCACCGTGCCAACCTATCTCACGGGCGATCAGGCCTGGCATGTAGTCAAAGGATTGCCCGGTGTTTCAGATTCCGTTTTCCACCAGCATGATGGCGCAGCGGGAGTCGCGTTCACGGGCAGTGCAATCGCCGGCGTGCTGGCCTTGGGTGGATTGATCTGGTTCCGGGGTGGCAAGCCGGTAAAGAGATGGTTTAGCGCATTGATGCTCGCGGGAGCAATTGCAGTCGCCGGATTGATGGTCTGGACGGCCAATCTTGGCGGTCAAATCCGGCACACAGAGATTCGCTCCGACAACGTTCCCGAGACGGGCCGGTGATGTAAACATGAAAACTAGGACCGGACAAAGCCCGGCTGCAAATACGGGAGACCAACATGTCCCTTCGGCCAATTAAACGATTGATCAAGGCCAAGCCAACCCTTGAAGGCGCAGGCGTCCATCTCCGCCGGGCGTTCGGATTCGGCAATACGTCTGATTTCGATCCGTTCCTGCTCCTGGATGATTTTCGCAATGATATTCCGAAGGATTACCTGGCCGGTTTTCCGTGGCATCCTCATCGCGGTATTGAAACGATCACCTACGTGCTCGCGGGAACGGTCGAGCACGGCGATACCTTGGGAAACCGCGGCGCCATCGCGGCCGGCGACATTCAGTGGATGACGGCGGGCCGAGGGATTATGCACCAGGAGATGCCCAAGGGCGACGCATCAGGCCGAATGCACGGGTTTCAATTATGGGCAAACCTGCCGTCGTCGCTAAAAATGACGGCGCCGCGCTATCAGGAGGTCAAGGCGGTGGAAATCCCCGAAGTCACGGATGACGATGGCACGATGGCGCGGATTGTTTGCGGGCAGTTCTGGGGGAAAAAGGGTCCGGTGGACGGGATCGCAGCCGATCCGATCTACCTCGATGTGACGGTGCCGCCCGGCAAACGAAAGAAGCTGCCAGTCGAGACCACCCGCCACGCTTTCGCGTATGTCTTTGCGGGTAGTGGCAAGTTCTGCAATGCGTCAGAACCGCTGGCGGTGCCGACCGAAGGACTCGGCTGGGCCGACACCACGCCGCCGACGGAGGCGGATAACCGTTCGCTGGTGCTCTTCGATGCCGGCGACGAAGTGGAGGTGCAGGCTGGAGACCACGGCATCCGGTTCCTGCTGGTTTCCGGAAAGCCCCTCCAGGAACCCGTCGCATGGTACGGCCCCATCGTGATGAACACGCAGGAACAGCTCCAGCAGGCGTTCCTGGAACTGGAAAAAGGCACGTTCCTGAAGTCCCAGTGACAGAGGGCCGATCCACGAGGACGAAAACCGTTGAATTGAAGGTTGGGAGTTCAGACTCCAGATCAGGGACGCGAGGGAACGCGTCTCGACATCGTTGACTTTATTTTATCAAAAACACGTTATATTTCGGTGGAATTCAAGAAACTCTCTTTGCGCTACTGCGCCCGGCTTCGACGCGACAGGCCGCCGTGACTTCCAGCACCGGACAAATCAAATGCGGAACGTAGAATTCAGAATTTGGAAATCAGCACCGGTTTGCTGATGGCTAACGAGTTTTGGGTTCTTTGCGCCGTGTTGCCGCAATTCTCCGTGTCTGCATGTTTCTGCGGCCCAGTTTCCGTCTCTGCCTTCCCCGTACGAATGTCAATCTTGGTTCTTCGCGTCGGCCAGTTTCGATTGGGTCATGTCGGTAACCCGGAGTCTGGTGACGAGCAGCGCCGCCAGTAGTCCTGTAAAGGCGAGGAAGTAGAGGCCGATCGTCGTCGAGTTAAAGCTTTGTTCGAGCCACGTCTTGACGCTGGGCGCCACGAGGCCGCCAAGGTTGCCTAGAGCGTTGATTGTGGCAATCGCCGCCGCCGCGCCGATGCCGCCGAAGTACGCGGTGGGGAACGTCCAGAAGATTGGCTGTGCGGTAATGATGCCGGCCGTCACCAGACACAGCGCCGCAATCGCGAGCGTCGGTGGCAGGTTGGCGGACAGGCTCAGCCCGACCGCAATGCCGGTCAGTGAAATAAATGCGAAGGTGCGACGATAGCCAGTCCGCATCGCAAGGGCAGGCCAGAAAGAACCGGCAACAATCGCAAAGGCCCATGGGATGGCGGAAACGAAACCAACCCGCAGCCCGACTTTCACGCCCAGCAGTGCGCTCACCTGGGTTGGAAGGTAGAATGCCACGCCGTAGCCGCTTATCTGGATAAGAAAGTAGATCGCGGCGAAGTGCAGCAGTCGCGCGTTGCGGAACACCGCGCCGAAGGTCACGGTACCATGGGCCTCCTTCGCCTGTTCTTCGGCAGCGATCGCCTGGGTCAAGGCATCGCGCTCGGCTTGCGGCATCCAGGACGCCTTCGCCGGGCGATCGGTCAGATAGAAAAAGGCCCAGACGCCCACCAAGCTGGCCATCAATCCTTCGACGGCGAACATCAATTGCCAGCCCTGCGCGCCGAATTTGCCGCCCAGATCCAGCAGCATTCCGGAGAGGGGGCCGCCAAGCATAAGGGCCAGCGGCGCGCCGAAGTAAAAGATGGCCATGACCTGGCCGCGAGCTTGCGCCGGAAACCAGTAGGTCAGGAACAGGATGGAGCCGGGAAAGAACCCCGCCTCAGCCGCACCCAGTAATAGACGCAGAACGGAAAAGGACGTGTCGCTTTTCGCGAAAACCATCGCCGCGGAAATCAGCCCCCAACTCACCATGATGCGCGCCATCCATCGGCGCGCGCCGACGCGATGCAGGATGAGGTTGCTGGGAATTTCGAACAAGGCGTAGGTCAGGAAAAAAGCGCCGGCGCCAAAAGCGAACGCTGCGTCGCTCACACCGGTCGCAACCTGGAACGCTTGCTTGGCGTAACCAATGTTCGCACGGTCCAGGTAACTCAGCAGATACATGAGCAGCATGAACGGGATCAGTCGCCGTTTCGCCCTGCCGATCGCCCGATCAAGAACGTCCGGGTTGGGAGCGAGTTGAGACATTGCCTTGATAGTGCCGGGGTTGAACCGCCTCAATCAACCCGAATTTAGACTTGATGACAGTGCGGGCGCATCCTGACACTGCCCNNGGGCAGTGTCAGGATGCGCCCTGACAGTGCCGTCCGAAAACCCCGCCGATTTTGTCGGGTGGACGCAGAGACCCACCACCTCCCACGAAAGAGGCCGGGGCAAATCCATTTAAACGGGAGCAAAACCCTTCGGAGGCGTCCATGCCTTGTGCTGAACTCACCGAATTTTTGACTGATTACCCTCCTCGACATTATTTGCCAGCGATGGCAGTTTGGTGTGGCAATGGACAAACTGGAACAACTGCGAGCTTTGCTTCGCTCTTACGCCTCATGCCTGGTGGCTTACTCTGGCGGAGTCGATTCCGTTTTCCTGGCTTTCGTGACAAGCGAGGTTTTGGGCAATCGCTCGCTGGCGGCCATTGCGGATTCGCCGAGCCTGCCCAGGCGCGAGTTGGCGGAAGCGTTGGCCGTCGCGAAGCAGTTTCAAATTCCGGTGCAGGTGGTGCAAACGCAGGAATTCAACAACCCCGATTACCTCGCCAATCCGAATAATCGTTGTTATTTTTGCAAACACGAGTTGTTCACCGAGTTGGAGCCGCTGGCGCGAACGGAAGGTTTCGCGGTGATTGCTTACGGAGAGAACGCAAGCGACGTGGGGGATTTTCGTCCCGGCGCGAAGGCGGCGGCGGAGTTTCTGGTGCGCGCCCCTCTGAAAGAGGTTGGCTTGACCAAAGCGGAGATTCGCGAGTTGTGNNCTCAGTTCCCGCATTCCGCACGGCGAAGCGGTGACCACGGAAAAACTAAAGATGGTCGAAGCGGCGGAGAATGTGTTGAAGGATTTGGGATTTTACGATGTGCGGGTGAGGCATCATGAGTTGAAATCCGAAATCCGATCCGCTGCGACGGCGCGACAGGGCGGCGAGAATCCGAAATCCGAAATTGTTCAGCCCTTGGCGCGGATTGAAGTGGGTCAGGCGGAGATTCCGAAATTGCTGGCGAACGAAACGTTCGTCCGCGTGGCCGAGGCGTTGAAGAAAATCGGCTATGCTCACGTGACCCTCGACTTACAGGGCTATCGGCGCGGCAGCCTGAATGGAGGTTTGAGTTCATGCAGCACGCAACACGCAATACGCGATGGCACGGCGTGATACGTGTCGCGTGACGTTTGAAACTTTACGTCTCCGCTGGTTATCAATTAAGAGTTTAGATTATGCCACAATTTTCCTACAAAGCGCGACGGCGCACCGGCGAAGCAGTTGAAGGAGTGCTGGAGGTGCCGGATCGTTCGGCGGCGCTCCTGCAGATTGAGCGCCTGGGACTTTTTCCGGTGGCGGTGGAGGCCGCGAAAGGTGGAGCGACCGCGGCGCCCGAGCGGGCGGCGGCACGCAAAGGGGAATGGGCAGACGCCTTGCCGCCGGCGGTGCGTGAGTTCTTTCAGCGCAAGCGCAAACCAAAGCTTCAGGAACTGGCCACGTTTACCCAGCAACTGGCCAACCTGCTCAAGTCTGGCATGCCGCTGACGGTGGCGCTGAACAGCATGATGCACCTGGAGTCCAAGGGGATTTCCGCCGACGTGACCAAACAACTCAAACAGGAGGTCATGGAGGGAAGGAGTTTGTCGGACGCGATGTCGCAGCAGCCGACGATTTTTTCCGAAATGTATATCAACATGGTGCGAGCGGGCGAACAGAGCGGGGCGCTGGTGGACGTGTTGCGGCGGTTGGCGGACCACTTTCAGCAATTCGCCGAGGTGCAGGCGAAATTCACCGCGGCGATGATTTATCCGGCGCTGGTGTGCTGCGTGGGGGTGGCGATTATCGCCTTCTTCATGTTTTTTATGATGCCGCGCTTTATGGAAATGTTTACCGGATTCAATCTCACGCTGCCATTGCCGACGCGGATGCTGATGGCATTCACTTATTATTTCACGCGTTATTGGTGGGTGTTGTTTGCGGGGGCGCTGGTGATCGTGATGTTGTTCCGGCGTTTTCGAGCCACGGAGGAAGGGCGACGCAAAATCGACGGGTGGAAAATGAACGCGCCCGTGTTCGGGAAATTGATGAAATTGAATCTGTTCGGCCAGTTTGCGCGCACGTTGTCCACCTTGCTTCACAACGGGGTGCCGGTTTTGACGGCGTTGAAAATTACGGAACAGATTATTCCCAGTTTGATCCTCAAAGATGCCATCGCGCGAACGCGGGAAGGGGTGACGGATGGAAAAACGATCGCCCAACCCCTGGCGCACAGCAAAATCTTCCCGCAGTTGATGATTGATCTTCTGAAAATCGGCGAGGATACCGGGGATGTGCCCGGTGCGTTGGAAAACGTGGCGGACACGTACGAAAACGAACTGAGCATTCAGTTGCGCGTCATGACGAACCTCATCGAGCCGGTGTTGATCATCTTGATGGCGATGGTGGTCGGCTTCCTGCTGTTGAGTGTTTTGCTGCCATTGTTCAAGTTGATTTCCGGCATCAGCGGCGGCCCGGTGCGATGATATCAACGAACGACAAACGCCAATATCAGCGGGGAGGCCGGACGAACGCCTTGCGTGCGTGCCGCGCCTTCACGTTGATTGAAATCATGCTGGTGGTGGGCATCCTCGCGATTGTGATGACCATGGGTTTGCCGGCGATTTATCGGTCGTTGAAACTGGACTCATTCCGTCAGGGGACGAGCGACGTGGGAGAGGCGTGCCGGCACGCGCGGGAGCGCGCTATTTTGCAAGGAAGCACGATGGCAGTGGTAATCAGGGCGGAGGATGGTCAGATTAATGTGCAGCCCGCCGGCGGCGTTGCGTTTGCCGAATCCAACGCGCCTGCTTCAAGCTCCTCGATTTTCACCGCGCGACTGGGCAAGGAAGTTGGAATTGCCATGCTGGATGTCAACTTGATGGACCAGATGCAGGCACCGGAAGCCCGCGTGCGCTTTTTTCCCAATGGCACCTGTGATGAGTTTACCCTGGTGTTGCAGTCGGAAAAAGGGGAGATGCGCAAGATCACGCTGGAGGCCACGACTGGCCTCTGGGATGTGGAGGTTTTGAGATGAAGCGTTGCCTCACCAGCCAGAAACGACAGCCGGATCGCACGCACGCACGGCTCGAACAAGGTTGGGCATGTGAAAGCGGTCATTCACTTTTCAACCGCGCTTTCACGTTGTTGGAAGTCATGATCGCGATGGGGCTTTTTTTTATGGCGGTGTTTTCCATCCTGGCATTGGTGTCGAACGGTTTGCGAAATGCCCGAGCCTTGCAACAAACCACGGTGGATGCGGGAATGCTCGCGGCGGAACTTTCACTCACCAATAAATTGACGGAAGGAACGGACTCCGGCGACTTCGGCGATCTATATCCGGATTACAAGTGGACGCAGGAGATCACCGAGGTGAAAACGAACGGTTTCTTTGAGGTGAAGTTCACCATCATCCATCACACGGGCGGACGGTTTGTGGAATCACCGATGAGCATTTTTCTGTTTCGACCGGAGTCAACAACTCGCGGTATTGGGGGAGGATTGCGCCGATGAATGTTCGTCGGCACAAACATTTTCGGGCGTTTACGCTGGTGGAAATACTGGTTGCAATCGCGATTCTGTCGATGGTGGTCATGGCGATCTATTCCACCTGGAAGTTGATTTTGGGTGCTTCCAAAGTCGGTACGGAGGCGGCCGCAGCGGTGCAGCGGGAGCGCATCACCATGCGGGCATTGGAGGACTCACTCATGTCAATCCGGTTGTTTGTTGCCAACAGTCGGTATTACGCTTTCATCGCCGATACCACCGGGGATTTTGCAATGCTCAGTTTTGTTGCCCGGTTGCCGGATTCGTTTCCCCGCGCAGGACGGTACGGTGGTTTGGTGGTACGGCGACTGACGTTTACGGTCGAAGCGGGGAAAGATTCTGTGAACCAACTTGTGTTGCGGCAGGAGCCGTTGTTGATGGAGCCGGATGTTGACGAGGAGGAACACCCGCTTGTGCTGGCGCGGAATGTCAGTCTTTTCAAACTGGAATTCTTCGATGCCAGTCCTCGTGTCAATGATTGGGTGGAAGATTGGAAGCAAACCAACCAACTTCCAAAACTGGTAAGGATTTCACTAGGGCTTGGGCAAGCCGGTCAATACTCGTTCAAGCCCCAAGAGGCGATCATGCGCACGGTAGCATTGCCAGCGGTGCCGGTACCGGCGGCGTGGCAGATGGCCGGGCCGGGTGCGCCAGGTGGCCCGCCGACGAACCGACCGCCGGTAAGGAACTTGAAATGAAGATCACAATTCATTCCTCACAACAGGGCATCGCCTTGATCATCGTTATGGTGACCATTTTTGTTCTTTCGATGTTGGCGGGTGTTTTTGCCTATTCCATGAAAGTCGAAACCAAGCTGGCTCAAAATGCCCGGAATGAAGCCGAGCTGGAATGGCTCGGTCGCTCGGGTGTGGAGTTGGCCCGTTACATCCTCGCCCAACAACTTGCGATTCCTTCCGAGCCTTACGACTCATTAAACCAAAAATGGGCGGGCGGCCCGGGTGGGTTCGGCAGCACGAACGACGTTTTGGCCGATATTTCGCTGGAGAACAATCAACTCGGGAACGGGAAATTTTCTCTGAAAATTGTCGATCAGGAACGCAAATTTAATATTAACGCGGCAGACGAACGAGTGCTCCGACAAGCGCTGATTCTGATCGGGGTGGACGCGGCCGATTCTGCCACCGTGATCGACTCCATCCTCGATTGGCGCGATCCCGACAATGACACGCATTTAAGCGGCTGGGAAAGCAATGACTATCTGGCGCTCGCAAAACCTTACACGGCAAAAAACGGACCGATTGATGATTTGTCCGAGCTGTTATTGGTCCATGGCATCACGCCGGAAATGTATTGGGGATCGAGTTCGACCAACCATATGCCATCGGTTTACCAGAATCGTGCGCTGGGGCGCATTCCGGCGGGTGGGATCCCGTCTTATGCAGTTGGGTTGGTGGGGTTATTTAACACAGTTTCGGATGGACGGCTTAACCTCAACACCGCTTCAGCGACGGCGCTGCAGATGATCCCGGGAATAGATGAAAATATTGCGCAAGGAATCATCACCACACGCGCCGGCCCTGATGGCGTTGACGGTACGGAGGATGATATTCCCTTCCGCAGCGCGGGTGAGTTGATCAATGTGCCGGGACTGAACCGACAGTTGGTCGGCCAGTTCGTTAACTTGTTCAATGTGCGGAGTTCCACTTTCGAGGTGCAAGTTGACGCTGAAATCGACCAGTACAAAAAACAATTCATTGCGCTGCTTCGTCGGAATAATCCCCGAGATGTGCAAGTGCTGTTCATGTACTGCAAATGAATTTCTGCTGACAGATTTCTTAAGGCTACTCACGAGTGAAATCAAACATACCTCCGGGAAAAGTTCGCGCTTCAGCTAAAACAATTTTCGTCACTGGAACTGACACGGGTGTGGGCAAGACGTTACTCACGGCGTTGGTGCTTCACCATCTTCGCCGGACGGGTTGTCACGCCTTGGCCATGAAACCTTTTTGTTCAGGCGGGCGAGGCGATGTCAAGTTGTTGAATTCATTGCAGAATTGTGAGTTGCTGACGGAGGAAATAAATCCTTTTTACTTTGTTGAACCGATTGCGCCACTGATAGCGGCGAGAATGCATGGAAGAAATGTTAGTTTGAACGAGGTTCTGGATCGAGTTCGGAAACTGAAAAGCAAATGTGACTGGTTGGTAATCGAAGGCTCTGGCGGCTTATTGGTGCCATTGGGAGAAGGCTACACGGTCTTGGATTTGATGATGCGCCTGGGCTGCCCGGTCGTGGTAGTCGCACGAAATAGGTTAGGTGTTCTCAATCACACACTTTTAACCATTAAAGCAATGCAAGCTGTTGGCATAAAGAGTATTGCAGTTGTGCTTATGAGCTGTTATGAGCGGGACACTTCGGCTCAAACCAACGAGCAAACACTCACAGAGCTACTATCCCCGATCGGAGTTCTTAACATCCCGTTTTTGGGTGAAGGAGCACTACGGCCGGCTGCTATAAAAAGAAATTACAAAAAGATAAAGAAAACTGTTGCACTGCTCGCTGACTTTGATAGTTTTACCCGCGTTCTTTTGAACGACTCACAGAAGAGACTGGAAACGAAATCAAGTGTTGACAGTCCGCGCGGCAGAAAATAATCTGGTTGCGTCATTAACAAAGCTGGGATGCCGAGTTAAGAAGTAAATTCGGCACTCGGTTTTTTTGTCCCTTGAAAGGGACACGGTTTTGGGCAGAAATGCCCGCTGCTCATTGAAAATTGAAATGTGCGATAAGTTGGAGCCCCTTAAAAAGCATTCAGTTAGTGAGTGCTTTTTGAGAGTTTTAATAGATTAATAGTTGTCAGGCTTAATCAGCCTGACAAGAATCAACTAACGTTTTTAACGGAGAGTTTGATTCTGGCTCAGAACGAACGCTGGCGGCGTGGATAAGACATGCAAGTCGAACGCTGATTTCAGGGTAGCAATATTCTGAAGTCGGAGTGGCGCAAGGGTGCGTAACACGTGGGTAATCTGCCGTGAAGTTGGGGATAACTTGCTGAAAGGCGAGCTAATACCGGATGTGAAAATTAGGAGGCATCTCTCGATTTTCAAAGTTGGGGACCGCAAGGCCTGGCGCTTCATGATGAGCCCGCGGCCTATCAGCTAGTTGGTGAGGTAATGGCTCACCAAGGCTAAGACGGGTAGCTGGTCTGAGAGGACGACCAGCCTCACTGGAACTGAGACACGGTCCAGACACCTACGGGTGGCAGCAGTCGAGAATTTTTCACAATGGGCG
>PLJQ01000389.1 GCA_003140275.1 Limisphaerales bacterium | reverse complement strand
CGAGAAGCCTATATCGGGGCGGCTGCGGCTACGACGCGAGCCGTACACGCCGCGCGGTCCGGGCGATGCCATCAGGCAGGGCGTCTTTCTCGTTCCCGAGGATCCCGACCGTCAGGGACTGGTGTCGATTCTGTCGCTGGCAAAGAACGTCACGATNNCAGCATCACCACCTCGTCGGTCGACACGCTGGTGCGGAACCTCAGCGGCGGGAACCGCCAAAAGGTTCTGTTGGCGAAAGCGCTCGCCGCCGGAGCTTCGCTGCTTGTCCTCGAGGAGCCAACGCAAGGAGTGGACGTGCACTCAAAGGCAGAGATTCATCGGATCCTTCGCGAGCTTGCGGCGGGGGGAAAGGCCGTATTGGTGATCTCGACCGACATCCGCGATCTGCTGGAGTTCGTCGACCGCGTGGTCGCGTTGCGGGCGGGCCGCGTCGTCGGGGACCTGCCGGCCGCTGACACGAGCTATGCGCAGGTACTTGACCTGACGGTCGGGGCTGCCGGGGCGGTGGCGGCATGAGTGGCACTGAGTCGGCGCTAAAGGAGGCACCGCAGGCGCCGCGGAAGCTTCTGGCCCGGGCCCGGCTACGGGGCGTCGACGTCTACGGCGTGTGGCCGGTTGCGGTGATGGTGTTGATCGTCGTGGCCACCTCGTTTCGGTCTGACCGCTACTTCACGATCAACAACTTCGAGAACATTCTGAGCCAGATCGCGCCGCTTGGCATCGTGACGATGGGACAGACGGTGCTGTTGATCTCGGCCGGGCTGGACCTCTCGGTCGGCTACAACATTGCCTTCTCGAGCATCGTCACCGGACTGTTGCTCGAGCACGGACACCCGCTCTTGCTGGCCGTCGCCGTCGGGATCGCGGCCGCGACGGCTGTCGGATTTGTCAACGGCGTGCTCGCCGCCCAGAACCGGGCCCATCCGTTCATCATCACCCTGGGAATGTCGATCTTCCTGTTCGGGCTCGACACCCAACTGACCGGCGGCGCGCCGGTCAACGACATGAAGGGACTGTACACGGCCTTCGGTGGCTACCTGCCGTCCGGCCTGCCGTTCTTCGGGTTGCCGTCGGTGGTCATCCCGTTCGTCGTCGTGCTCCTGCTCGCCTTCGCATTCTTGCGCTGGACGCCGCTGGGGCGGCGTGCATATGCGATCGGGGGCAACGAGGAGGCGGCGTATCTGTCCGGGATCCCGGTGAAGCGCACCAAGATCTACCTGTACACGCTCATGGGCCTGCTTGTCGGGGTCACCGGGATGGTGCTCGCCGGTCAGATCAACGAGGCGTCGTTCAACCTGGCGCAGAACTTCGAGCTGGAGTCGATCGCATGCGCCGTAATCGGCGGCACCGCGCTGTTCGGTGGGCGGGGAGGCGCGTTCCGCTCGCTCCAAGGCGTGGCCCTGTACGGCATCGTCCAGAACGCGATCGTCTTCGCAGGCTTGTCCAGCAACTACCAGCAGATGGCGCTCGGCGCGATCATCATCATCGCTGTCATGGTCACCCGGGCGCAACGCTAATGCGACACTCACGTAAATACGCAGTTACAAGGGGCGCCAGCTGCTCAGCCGATGGCAGGCTGTTCCAGCAAAACGTTCCACAACTCAAATGGAGGGTAGAGACATGGTCTCGAGAGCACGTCGAATCGTCCTCGCCGTTTGTGCGACGATCACGTTGGCGGCGGTGATGGGCATTACACAGGCACCCGCTGGCGCCGCGGCCGGCAAGGGAACGATCGCGTTCCTGCTATCCGGGCCGGATTTGTATTACCAGTACGGTCTGAAGGGTGCAGAGGCAGCAGCGGCGAAGCTAGGCTACACGGTGAAGGTGTATTCGAACCCGAACATCAGTCCGTCCGTCGAGTTGGCGAACGTACAGAACGCGATCGCGGCCGGCGCAAAGGCTATCGACGGGTACTCGGTTGGGCTGGCGACTGAGACAGCGACGATCGCCGCCGCTTCTCGGGCGGGTGTGCCGATCTTCCTCATGTACGGCTACTCGCACGCGTACATCAACCAGAAGGGCGTGATCGGGTTCGAGCAGGTGAACCTAGTCCCCTACGGCGTCCCGGTGGGGGCGTACATGAAGGCCCACGTCAAGGGTCAGGTTGCCGTGATCACCGGTCAGCTTGGGCGTGGTGACGCCGAGGGCTACCGGACGGGGTTCCTGACGGGGCTGGGCTGCACGGGTAATGTCACGGCGGGTAACCCGCCACTGACCTGCGTCGGTGGCGCGATCAAGTACGTCACGACGCAGACCGGCCACTGGCTGCGGCCTGCGGCCTACACGGCGATGCAGAACATCATCGGCCAATACCCCAACCTCGCCGGTGTCTACGTCGAGAACGAGGACATGGCCGTCGGTGCGCACACGGCGCTGGTCGCCGCGCACAAGGACAAGCAGGTCACCATTGTCTCGTGCAACGGTGCGCCCTACGGCCTCGTCGGCGTCAAGGCCGGCTGGCTGAAGGCCACAGACACCGACTCGCCGGCGCTCGAAGGCCTGAACTCGGTCCGGCTGATCGACGCGTATCTCAACCACAAGATCTCCGGCGGCAAGCTGTACTACTCCTACACGGCGTTTGTCACCAAGAGCAACACCAGCAAGGCGGTGCCGTGGACGCTGTTCAACAGCCCCGCGCTCGTCAACAAGTACATGTCGGTGCCGCTACTCACGGCGGTTGCGAATCCGCCTAAGTAGCCATGTGGTCGAGGGAGGGGCCCTGTTTGCCAGGGTTCCTCCCTCGGTCGGTGTCACACTCAAGTCACGGGAGCAATGTTGATGGCCACCTATCGCGTGGCGTTGAATATGGAGTTCGTCCGCAGTGCGGACAAGGGTTTCGAGGAAGGCGTGCGGATTGCGTCTGAGCTCGGATACCAATGGATCGAGCCGATGGTGCACACCGGCTGGGAGCTGCTGAGCGAAGTGCACTACTTCCACTCGTTCTCGATGGAGGAGGACCCACTCCTGATGAGGGAAATCTGCGACCGATACGGCGTCAAGGTCTCGAGCATCAGCGGCCACAGCCCGCTGATGAAGCCGGAAGCAGCGGTGCCGAGGCTGACGCGGGCGATCGTGCTGGCGGATGCCGTCGAGGCGCGGTTCGTGAACACTGACGAGATGGTGAAGCCGGAGTGGATGGACGACGAGCACGCCCACGAGGTGATGCGCTACACGCTCGAGAAGGCCGCGCTCGTTGCAGGCCGGCACGACGTGTATGTCTGCCTCGAGCCGCACGGCATCTACACGAAGACCTCCGAAGGCCTGCTCCGGATCGCCGACCTAGTCCCCTCGCCCTGGATCCAAGTCAACTGGGATACCGGAAACGCCTACCTCGCAGGCGCCGAGGACCCCTACGAGGCGCTCGAGCGGGTCATCGAACGCGTGCATCACGTGCACGCGAAGGACATCTCGCTCGAAGACTCAGAACGCGAGCGCGGCAAGGTCACCGGCACGCCGGTCGGATGTGCCTGCGGTGACGGCGTGATTGACTGGCCCGCGGTGATTGAGATTTGCCGTCGTGCCAGACGCGACATCGTGCTGTCGGTGGAATGCGGGACAGTGGAACAGGCCGGGCGTTCGATTGATCATCTGCAAAGTCTGGCGCGATGTTGCTGATCAGACGGTGTTGCGGTCGCGGTCCGCGCTGGAAGGACGCACCCAGGTTAAATCGTGCCGGGCCGGGCGGGGCTTTCAATCGATTGAAATTTCCATGTCCCTGAACCAAACGTCGCAATCCAGTCCGCTGTGAATCTGCAGGGCGAACCTGCCCTCTGCGCGGCCTGGTGGCCGTTGACATGCACGATGATGTGCCCGCCGTGCGCGCTCACGGTCATGTCGTTCCATTCGCCGGGCTTGAACCATTTCTGCACGTCCTCGGGCTTGGGCTGAACGACCCACGCGCGCCCGTTGGTTTCGTAAAGCCCGCCAACGTCTTTGGCCTCGTCAATTTCCGCCTGAAACCCGGACACACCGCTCGCGCCCTTCTCCTCGATGCGGAAGTAGAGGCCGCTGTTCCCCTTCAGGGCTTTGAACTTCATCCGCACGGTGAAGTCCTTGTAGCTTTTGTCAGTTACCAGGTGGCCGAACTCTTTTTCGGTCTTCGCGTGTGTGCCGTGGATCGCGCCGTCTTCGATTTTCCACTCGCCTTTGCCGATGATGTGCCAGCCGTTGAACGTTTTGCCGTCCCATAGCGGCTGCCAGTGTCCGGCGGCGCGAGACGAGCTGGACGCAAGAAGTAGAACAACGAGCAGAGAGAAGTTTAGTTTCATGGTCTTATCAGTTTGTGGTTGGTTATCGGAGATTGTTTGTACGAGATCCGCGGCTAGGCTGTTCGGAAATCGGACCGGGCGACTGACTTAATGCGGTGGATGCCGGCGACTCGGGCCGGCCGTTTGATTCAAGATAGGCGAGCAAGTCGAGGATTTCCTCCCGGCCCAGAACGTTGAGCAGGCCCTCCGGCATTTGCGAGACCTTGGAAACCTCGCGCGATTGGATGTCTTTCTTCAACACTTCCGCGCGTTGCTGAGTCATCGGGTTCACGATCAGAACCACCTTCTCATCGGTTTCCTCGGTGATGCAGCCACTGACTTCTTCGCCGTTGCGCTTGGTGATGATGAAACTCTGGTAGCGATCGGAAATGACTTTCGACGGCAACAGAATGTTATCCAGCAAATCGCGCCGGCCAAACCGGCCGGAAACGCCGGTGAGGTCCGGGCCGATGGCGCCGCCTTCGTTTCCAACGCGATGGCAGAGCACACACTGACCCGCAGTGAACGCTTCTTTGGCTTTCGTGAATGAATGTCCTTTGCCCACTTGAGGCAGAAGCGGTTCAAGATCGGCCATCGTCCATTCTTTCACGAACTGACGCGGTGGAATGGTGACGGCCACCGGCTGGCGATCTTCCAGAATGGAAGCAAGTTCGGCGCGCTCGGTTTCGGTCAAGGTTTCAATTGCGTCCTGGCGGATGTTGACAAGGTAAGGAGCGAAACCGGCGCCGTCTTTGAATTCGCGCCGGGCCTTGTTAAACCAACTGAAGTAAACGCGGCGTTGTTCCGCCGTCCAACCGCGCTTCACGTTGCGCAGCACGAACGCATAGTGCATCTGCTCCTCCTGGGTGAGCGCCGCGGCCATGAGCGCCAGCGTTTTGTTGAGCACGTCCGGCGCGTCGAGGTAAACCAGCAACTGGCAAAGCTCGCGATTCTGCGATTCGCTTTGCGCCGGATAAAATCTGGAGAGCGTCTTGACGACCGCGCCGGCAGTTTCGTCATCCGGTCGGCCCATGCGGATGAAACAAAGTTCCAGCACGCGCAACGCTTCGAGGGCTTGCGCCTCGGTGAGCGGTTGATCCCGGAGGCGAGCAAGACTCTGGAGCAGGCCACCTTGCAGACTTCGATCGCCCCGGCGCGCCAGGGCGAGCAGTGCGTTGAGGGACGCGTTGACGTGAGTTTCTTCCAGCGCTCGCTCCCTCCAGAGCGCAACGTCCTGCGATTCGATTGCCACCCGCGCGGCGTAGCGGAGCCAACGGTCGTTGCTGTTCAGGTACGGCCAGGCGAAATCAATCGCACCGGGATTTCTTTTCCCGTGGAATGATTCGAGCCGGTGTCGAATGGCACGTTGTTCGGCAGCAAGCTTTGCTTCCATTCCGTCTGTGTTCCACGTTTGGGAGGCAATGGGATTCGTCCCGACCGCGTCTCCGACGTAGCTGACACGGTAGAGGCCGGATTGAATCTTCCAGCCGCCCACGATGAAATACATCGCGCCATCGTGACCAAACTCGACATCGACGACGGCCAGCGGCTGGCCGCTCAAAAACGTTTCGAATGTGCCGGTGTAGCTTGCCCCGTGCGGTTGGAGGTGGACCGCAAAGATTTTTCCGTAAGCCCAGTCGGCGGCAAACAGCGCCTCACGATATTTTTGAGGGAAATTGCTGCGCGTTCCAAACTTCATGCCCGTGGGCGAACTGAGTCCCACATCGACGACACTCGGCAGACTGTCGGGATAATAGACCGGCCACTTCCCGGTGCCGGATCGCCAGCCGTATTCGCCGCCGATAACGCAGTGCAAGATGCGCGTCGGCCGATACCACAGCGCGCCGATGTCCCATTCCATATCACTGTCGAAGGTGAACATTTCACCATCCGGCGCGAAGTCGAAGTCGTAGGTGTTGCGGAATCCGCCGTAGAGCAGCTCCCACTTTTTCCCTTCGGCATCCGTGCGCAAAACATAGTCGCCGGGCGCCAGCACTCCCTTCGCGTGGCCTCGGGCGTCCCATTGGCGCGGCAGCAGCAGGTCCTCCGCGTAATTCTGGTGCGGCGAATCCGCCGCAACTCCGGGTGGGACTTTCGTGTGGTTGCCGTTCATCACGTAAATCATTCCGTCCGGACCAAGCACAACTGCGTGGTAACCGTGTTCAGTGTCGCCTTCGAAATTCTTCAACAAAGTGACTTCGTCGGCATCGAACTGGTCGTTTTGGTTCTTGTCGATGAGCCGGTAAAGCCCGACACCTCTGGGGCCGTGGCCATTGAGATAAAGGCTGTCGTGCGCGTAGAGCAACCCCATCGCTGCCCGCACCGGCGCCGGAATTGTTTCCGTCTTGGCGACTTGCCCTTCCGGTGTCAACGTAATGCGCAGCAACGGAGCTTCGTCCTTTTCCGGTGAAATGATCAACCGACCACGATTGTCCACGGTCATACAAATCCATGAGCCTTCACCCGGCGCGGCAGACTTGAGCAACTCCGCTTTGAAGCCCGGCAAAACCGTCAACGCCTCCGCTGGCGTTGCCAACGGCGGCTTGAACACTTCACCCCAAGGCGCGACGCCCATTTTCCCAAGACTGACAACGCGCGTCCAACCGGCGGCTGCAAACTCAAGCGTTTCCCAACCATTCGTCGTGACGGGCGAACTCAGCCACGAAATGTCCGTCACCACAAATATGCCGGACATGTTCGGCGAACGGACCTCGAGTTTGACGACGATTGCGGCTGAAGCGGCGGTGCGGTTTTTGCCGCGCACGGCAAGCGCGTTGTTGCCTTCGCGCATGGCGCCCGTGACATCGACGGTCACCGGCTTTTTCCAATCCGAACTGTTCGCGACCTCCTTACCGTTCAGATAAACGGTGATCTCGTCGTCGCCGGTGGCGGTGAGTTCGGCCTTCTGCGCCCTGAACCCGACGTTAAATTGTTTGCGAAAGAATCGAACTTCTCCGGGCTGTGGCGCGCCTTGATCGTCGTGCCAGATCCATTCCGGCACTTGGGCATCCACGGTGTACGCCAAAAGAAGAACCGACAGTGCTCCGATGCACCTTACATTGCGGAATCTCGTTCCCTCGGTACGGAATGCGTCTTTCAAAGTCATGGTTGAAGTTGGCCCAATCAGGTCCTGAAAAAATTGATTACGGTCAATCTATCCGGCATCGGCTGAACTTCGGGTCGTCGATGGGTGACTTGTTTCATCGCAGTCATGGTTGCGTTAAAGGTGAAATTTCTTTTCAATGGGTTTGGATCAAATCCAACATNNCGAGCTTGTGGCCGCGCCAATTCTCGTAGGCAACATCCGTCCGGTTGCTGTCGAGAATTCCAAATGAACCTCGAAAGTTCCACATCGCCCAACCCCAGCCGGCTTGCTGCCACAACTCCAGCCAGTCGCGCATCCAGGCGAGGACGACCTTGTGCGGCGTGTGTTGGAAAGCGCCCCACTCGCCAACGTGGACGCCGACGCCCTGGCCCTCGATGGACTTCCATGGTTCAATGTATTCGCGACGGAGGCGCTCCTTGTCCCACACACCGCCCGCTTTTATTTTGAGCGGCCACGTGGGTTCCAGCCATTGGTCCGAGCCGCGCATCCAACCCGCCTTCCAGTGACTGATGCGCGTCGGCGCGTAACCGCGCGTGCTTTGCGCGATGTCAAGTTCGGCGAGGTTGGGCACGGGCTTGGTGCCCCACTTCAATCCGTCGGCGATGATCAAGCGGTTCGGATCTTCGGCGCGGATCGCTTCCACGAGCCGCTTGACGACGCGGGCGTAAATCGATTCAGCGATATCTTCCGGCTCGTTGAGAAGATCAAAAGTCACTTGGGAATTCGGAAGGCCTTTGTAGCGTTTGGCGAACTGCGCCCAATGAAAGGCGCAAGCCTCAAGCGCCTTCTCATCGCGCCACAAATCCAACGACTCCTTCGGTGGGTTGACGCAGTAGCCCGGCGCACGGTGAAAGTTCAGGTTCACATGCACGTCGTGATTGCGTCCGAACTCGATGGCTAGGTCAATGTGCTTGAGTTCGTCCTCGCGCAGCTTCAACCAGTCAGCGGGATCACTCCAGCAAAGATACGACATTGGCAGCCGGACAAAATCGAAACCCAGTGCAGCAATCCATTCAAAGTCGGATTCGCGATAAGGTGGATTGCCTCCCGGCTCTTTGATGAATTTTTCCAAAAGGTTGAAACCGCGCCAACGCGGCAACCGGGAGGTCGTCGGTGTTGGCAGCGCCTCTCTTTGCGCAGAAGTGCTGGAGAGTTCTGCCCATGATATCGTCGCTGCGCCACCGGCCACAGCCGCAGCGGTTGAGCGCAGAAACCGTCGCCGGGTCAAGCGCTTTGTGTTCATGTTTGATGCCATCGCGATACAAGCTCGGTTAACCCACAGTCGAAGTGGTTTCGATCATAACAACAACTTGCCAGCTCAACGAGTGTTTGCATTCAATACAAAGGGCTCGAACAATCCGTAGCCAACCGTGGAATAATTACCACCCGGCGGCGGGCCGAGATTCGGGCCGCGTTGGAACGCGCCAGGCCACGCGCTGCCAAGGACGGGATTTCCGTGGTGCGGCCCCAAGGTGTTTTTCAGCGTGCCGATCACAACCGCTTCGATGGTGTTGTCGCCGCGCTTGATCCATTTTGTCACGTCACATTGCCATGGCGCGTGGGTGACGTAGCCCGCCGGTTTTCCGTTGACGAGCACTTTGGCCACGCTGCCATACCAAGCGGACAACGTGACAAGATATTCGTTGGCGAGAGCGTCCACGTTGAATTGTTCGCGGTACGCAACGCTGGCGCTGTAAAAGGGATGGCCTTGTTCACTCCATCCGCCCAGATGCAGTCCCGAATCAGGCAGGATGACAAAACCATTTTCCACTGCCTTGAGGGCAAAATCTCCGAGCACGTAGGCTGGCTCCAATTCGTGCCAGATTGTAAACGGGCTGGCTCTGATCTTCACAACGTTCTCCCCAACACGTGCCGCTGACGCGAAGTCGATCCGACCAAACGATCTGTCCAGCCACCACGCACCTTTCTTCGCCGCGATGGGCTTGCCGTTGCAGGTGATGCTGTAAAGGTCCGGGCGTTCGATGACGATGAACAGCGACGCTGGAACCTTTTCCTGAATCAGGAAGCGATAACTCGCCGCGAAACCGCTGTCTGCTGGAAATGTTTTGGCAATCAGTTCGTCGCGGAATTGAACCGCGTTGTCCCACGGGTTGCGCACCATCCCATTCCTTTGAAACACGAACTGGTTTGCCTGGTAAAAGTAAAGGTTCGTCCTTGTCTCTCCGCCAGCCGCAACGTCCACGTAGTCCAACGTCAAGACATTCGGCTCTAAGCGCCGGATTGCGGGCGAACCGCTGGCGGCGATCGTCGTCGTGTGAGTCTTAATCTCGGGCTTCGGCAGGTGCGGTTTGTTCGACAGGATCAGCAGGAGACTTCCGCAGGGTGGAAGCACAAAATTGGCTCGGACACCTTCCTTGTGCGGTTGAAACGCAAAAGGTCTGGTTTTTCCGGAATCCAGGTCCAGTTGTTCAATTCCCTTCCCGCGCGCATCAATCGTGCCGGCGGTTGGTGATTCAATGCTGGTGTTGACCAGGAACAACAACTCACCATCGTCGAGCTGTCGTCGCATGTGGAAGAGAATGCCTTTGTTGTCAGGTTGTCGCGTGATGGCGAAACCGTCGGCCTTCGTCGAAGCCATCAAAATGTCAGGGATTGCGGCGGGTTCAACCTGCTTCCAGCGCTGGTTCAGCATCACCTGCAGCTCCGGGAAGTGTGCGGCGTCCGCGCGCTGACCGTCAATGCATTCCACGCCTTTCGCGCAATCCAGAACCGTGCCGCGTGCGACCACGAAGTCATGCAGTAACGTCATGGTTCGACTGTCCAGATTCAACTTCACCGGCGGCACAAGCGTGGAGAATGGATTCATCGTCGGGGGTAATACGACGGTGTGGTAGCGTCGCTTGCCGACTCTTAACTCCTGCCCTTCGACCGCACCGTGCCGGGCGATCACGTCCTCGGAGCCGAGGTCATATTCGACTTGAGCGGCTTCGAGCACCATCAAGAACTTGAAAAATGCGTCGCCAACTTCCTTCAACCGCGCCCCATCGCCTTGGTACATCCACGCCGTGGTCGTTGGCTCCAGCACGAGTATGCGATTGACTTGTTGGCCTTGTGAGAGCGCCGCCGAGAGCCGCGCGAAGTAACTTGCGGAGACATGATACGCCTTCCACCACGGTTCGTGATATGAAAACGATTGCGGATGATCGCGTTTCCGCGCGCCTCGGATCGTAATGTACGATAGGTGTTGGTCGAAGGTATTGACGCCGAGCACTGCGAGCCAGTCGCCGATGCGCTTCATGTCTTCAAAACGCAAGTCCCAGCCGCCGGCGCCATAGACTTCGCAGAGCGTGCGTTTCAGGCCGAGTTGGTTGGCCACACTGGAGAGTTCCTTGACCATGCGCGCGTTGCCGAATTGTGCGTGGGTGTCCTCGCGGTATTGGTTCATCAGGCAATCAATTGCGGGACGTTGGTGCCAGGCATACATCGCCATGTTGTCCGGCACACCAATGCAGTTGGGCCACTCGTGGTCCCAGTAGTGACCGGTCCAATCGAGGTGATTCTTCTCACAGTAGTCGTGATACGGTTTGGACCAGTGCTCGATGAACTGTTCGTTGAGGACCTGAAAGTAGTTGTGTCGAATCTTCCGCCAGTCACCGATGGGCTGCGTCAGGCTCGGCAGATGGTCAAGGAGGTTGTAGCCCCAGCGTTTCTGGAATTCCTGCGCCAAGTTCTCGCTCCACGGCAGTCCACCGGTGGGGCGGATGTTCGGTTCGTCGGTGAAAACACCGGGAACACGCTTGCCAAACTGGGCGCCGATCTCACGACGATACGCCTCCATCGTGATGTCGAGAAACTTCTCCGTTACGCCGGGCGAGAGCAAATTTACATAGCACCGGTTGCCGTGCCACGGTGAGTTGCCGGCGCGTGCTTCTGACGCAACCAGGTAAGGGGCTTCAGGCAGCGTCTCGCCGGTTTTCACTTTGACGGTGACGTTCTCCGAAGTGTCTCCCTCGACGCGGTAAATCGCGATGAGATTCTCAGCCCAGCGCGGGGATACTTTGGCCTCCCTTAAAATCAATCCGCGTCCGCGCGATTCCGGCATCGCCTCCGGCACCAGCCCGCCCGCGAAACCCGACGGATAGGAATTCTCGTCGTAAATCCAGACGTTCATGTCGAGTTTCTTCGCTTCGTCCAGAGCAACTTTCCACAACCGAAACCAGTCCTCCGACAAATAAGGCGTCATCAAACCGGGACGCGGATGAACAAAGACCTGTTTGACCTTCTGACCGGCGAGGTCGTGCATTGTGTCGCGGATTTGCCGTTCGGTGAGCAAGTCGTTCCAGACCCAGAGCGGCCCGGTGCTGTATTCCAGGGGCGGATTCGCGAAAAGCTTCTTTACGGCGGACGAATCAATCGCTCGTGCCTGAATTCCGAAAATGCACACAAGAAAAACAAGCAGGGCAGTAAACATCCGCACCGGACTCGCTCCCACCAACAGGACATCCGTTTCATCGTTTCGATGCATAAAAACCTTTAGCTGAAAATCCTGTTTATGCTTTCGATTGGATCATAGGCGAGTCTCACCCGTTTTTGGCGAATGCTTGACTGATTTTGTCTCGCATCGGCACACGCTTATGGATGTGGGGCACTCCATTATGGCGTTTGACAGAAGGTTACGTTAGTCTGTCGGCGAATGAGTTCAGGTGGGATTAGTGGAAAGCGACCTATGCCGCGAGACAATCGTTTTTTTCAAGTCCATTTTTCAATGGTCTTCGGTGCGCGAAACTCTGCTGGTTTCGTGACCCGGGTCAGACACCTCATGTTTATGGAGGGTCCGCAGCGGAAAGACGCTTCAGCCCGCGCCGCAATTCATCCTCGCGCAGGCCGATTTGCTCGACGGGAATGCGCCGGAAGCCCAGCGCCCACGCCGGCGAATCTTTCTTCAATTGGAAGTCTGTCGCGCGCGATTGATCGTTGGGTAATGCGACGAGACTCGGCGCGGCGTTGGTGAGATTGTTTTCGAGCCGTAGCATTGCCGATGTAGCGTGCCAGCCGGCCTCCAGCCATTTGCCGACGCACACGTTGCGCACGATCACGTTGTCGTCCGGCGGCACGCCTTTGAACGCCTCGCCAGTGATCGCCGGACCTTCGGGCGGGCCGTAATAACGGTCGAGCGATTTCATCTCCGGGTAGCGCTGGCGATACAGCGCCAGCGGTACTTCGGCCAGCCGCTTGCGCATCGTGTCATCCACCATGCCGTGCCACACCGGCGACGGGTCGAGACCGCGACCATCCGCGCGCATCGCCGGATCGCAGTCCACGAACAGATTGTTATCCACGCGATGATCGCGTCCGCCGCCGATGAACATTGCCCAGTGAACCTTGTAGAATACGTTGCCGAACACCTCCGTGCCGCTCACGCAATCATCCATGTAAACGCCCATTGAACCCATGCCCACGCCGCCGGTATGATGGATGAAATTGTGGCGAATCTGGTTCCCGCGAAAAGTGTAGTCGCGGCCGGTATAGATCGCGCCCACGTCGCCCGTCTCCAGTGCGATGTGATGAATCTCGTTGAACTCCATCAGATGGTCGTTGCCCCAGTAAAGAATCGCACAGTGCGGGTGATCGTGGATGAGATTGTGCGAAGCGCGCAGGCCGACGCCGGTCATCGCCACCGCCGGCACGTAGCACTTGGACCAGCGGCCCAGACGCTGGAAGTGGCAGTTCTCGACGAAGTGTCCGCCCGGCGTGAGCGTCTGGCGGTCGCCGCCCGTCAACGACACGCCGCCGTCGCCGGTGTCCGATACGTCGCAGCCCACCACGGCGTGGCCGGTGCCACCGTCGATCACCACGCCGCTGTTGCCGACATTACGAATGAGGCAACCCGCAATGCGATTACCCGCGCCGCCACGAATCTCGACCGCGTTGCCGCGCGTGGCCTCGAGCATCAGACCGCGGAAAGTAACCTGTGAAACGTCTGTGAGCTTGAGCAGCGGTTGGTCGAGGAGGGATATCAAGATTTCGGCAGCCACGCTCGCGCGAGCACGCTGACTTTCGTTATTTATGGTGCGCGGTCCGACGTCCGCGGCTGCAGAACCCGGCGGCCAAAAATAGAGCACGCCGGTCTTGCGATCGAGATACCATTCGCCCGGTTGGTCGAGTTCTTCGAGCACGTTGAGGAAGTAAAATCGCTGATCCTTGCGAAAACCGTAGTTGCCGAACGGCGGCGCGGTCTTGACGAGCCGTTGCTCGACATCGAGCGAGGCGACCCGCTCGTAAGAGTTCGCCCAGTCGTAGACCCAGTAACCGTGAACCCACAGATCACTTGTATCCTGCCAGCGACGCGGACGATCCCCGGCGTAGAGAAATCCGCCCGGCAATTCTCCGAGCTTCCCCCCATGCTCGTCCTTGCGATCCGCCGCGGCGGGATAACCCGCAATCTTTGCGAACTCACCCTCGTCCGGCCAGCGGGCGAGCGTCATGGGCCGATGATCAAAGAATAACTCGCAATGCGCCGGCACCGTGGGCCGGCCAAAGCCGCGCGATTTCATCTCACCGAAATTCGTGATGCCGAGCGTGTGGAGGTCCAGTTGTACGACCTGCCCGCGCGCTTGCTCGTTGAGGCGGGCGCGCGCGGTCGCATCGGAGACGGGCGTGAAGCCGGTCAACGTGCGCCCGCCCAGCAAGCGAACGGGTTCATCCTTGTAGGCGCGCCAGACGATGGATGATTCCGGGGTGCCAGAGTCGGCGGCGATGAGTTCAAGGGCGTTGGTGCGAATGTAATCGCCGCCCCCCAACCAGATGGTGATCGTTTCCCGAAAAGCATTCTGGGAGGACTTGCGCGTGCGTACCGCCTCTCGAGCGCGTTCCAGAGAGGCGAATGGTTTTGCCTTCGTGCCGGCGTTGGCGTCACTGCCCTTGGGGGCGACAAAGAACTCCGCAGCGGAGCAGACGGGTGGCGCGAGGAGCAGCGCCACGATGAGGAGCGGGCGAATCATCATGTCCGGAGGTTAACGTTTTAGATCTGAGAAGGCATCTGGAAAATCCTCTCGCTAATGCACGGTCGAATACCCCATCACGCGATGAAGCAGAGGGCTCGCGCCTTCGGGAAAGAAGGTCCGGCGACCGCTGCTAATTTTTGTACTGCGGAATTTTCATCATCGCAAACTTGTCGAGGTGGCGAAAGGGCATCAAGCTGAAGCCGCACGACAATGGGAGTGGGTAACACGTTCACGGCTTTGGCCAGGAGCAACGTGCCGGCGGCGCGGACAAGCTTTTGGTTGGCGTTCAAAACAGATTCCCCATAGCCTGCCAGCCATGACCCGTCGCGAGTTCCTGGTCGCCTCCGGTTCCGGTTTGCTCGGCGGCGCGGTCGGCTGTACCTCGCGATCGCTGCCCCGTTCGCTTTCCCTGACGATCATTGATTGTCACACGCACTTCTATGATCCGAGCCGACCGAAGGGAGTGCCCTGGCCGGGCAAGAATGAGACTTTTCTCTACCGTACCGTTGGGCCCGCTGATTATCTCGCACAGAAGGTGCCGACGCCGGTTTCGGGCACCGTCGTGGTCGAGGCGAGTCCTTGGGTGGAGGACAACCAGTGGCTGCTCGACTTGGCGGCCAGGCACGCTTTCATCGTCGGCTTTTGCGGCCATCTGAATCCAGCCGATGATTCGTTTGCGACGAACCTGGAGCGGTTCGCTGCCAATCCGCTATATCGCGGCATCCGGATTAGCGGTGGGACCATTTCGCAGGCCATGCGGGATCGCGGATTGATCGCGAAACTCGGTCGGCTTTCCGATCTGGATTTGCAACTCGATGTCAACGTCAGCATCGAGGAATTGCCGGAGGTGGAGCGTTTGGCAAAGGCACTTCCCCGACTCCGTATCGTAGTGGATCACCTGGCGAACACTTCGATTGACGGCCGGGCTGTGGATCCCAATTGGCGACGAAACATGGAGCAGGTTGCGGCGGCACCTAATGTCTTTGCCAAGATAAGCGGGCTCGTTGAAGGGGCCGGCCGGAGCGCCAAGCCCGCACCCGCAGGCACGAAGTATTATGCGCCCTGGCTGGACGTGATTTGGAACGCGTTCGGCGAGGATCGGCTGATCTACGGCAGTAACTGGCCGGTGAGCGAATTATTTGCTCCCCTGTTCGAAGTTCAGCGCATCGTGGAGGAATACTTCGCGGGGAAGGGGCGGAGAGTGATGGAAAAAGTCTTTGCCGGCAACGCCTCCGTGGCCTACCGCTGGCGCCGACGTTGAGATCGTGAAGGCGCTCGCGTTTCGATCCGAACGTTCGCTTGCAAGTGAGACGCGGTATGTTAAGTAGGACGCGATGCCCACCGGAACGCAAATGCGTTTTTTAACTCTCTTCTTCAAGGCGGCCTTGTCGCCGATGTTGGGTCTTTACCTGGTGGCGCAGGAGTCCGTGGCCACGGACTGGCCTCAGTTCCGGGGACCCAATCGCGATGGAATTTGAATGAGACAGGAATCCTTGAGTCATTCCCCAAGGAGGGCATGAAAATCCGCTGGCGGCACCCGGTTGGCGGTGGATTCTCCAGTCCGGTCGTGGCTCAGGGCAGGGTCTTTGTCTTTGACGTTGAATTGACCAAGCCCACCTCCCGTGAACGGTTGCATTGCTTCGACGAAAAAACCGGCAAGGTCCTCTGGGTTTTCAAGTGCGAAGAACACTATGGGGAATGGACCTTTGTGCCCGAGCGCGGCGCCAAATACTTTGTTCGTTCCAGAGTAATGTCGTGGGCGAGGTAAAACGAGCCGGGGGCGGCGGCGAGCCTCCTCGCTCGCGCCCCCGGCGGTCGCCCACCTGGCGGGTACGACCGCTGGCGACCGCGCCCAATCAAATCGCCGGAGTCCTGCCGTGCCCAACGCCGACCGGGGGTGCTCGGGCACCAAGGAGTTGGGTCGGTGACTCGTAAGGGCATCGGTTTGTAAGCGGCTCCAGTTAGACTTCCGGGTTCACGGTCGCCAGGGTCAAATCAGTTTCGGCTCAACGCGGCCACCAGCCGGTCGGGATCGAAGACGGTTTTGCTTTTGAGCATGTAATACACTGCGCGGGCCAGCTTGATGGCGACCACGGTGTTGGCCTTGAATTTGTTGCCGTTCATTTTGGCTTCCAGCCGTTGGGCCAGCGGGCCAATGACGGCGTGATCGCGTTTGGCAATCACGGCCGCTTCCCCGAAGGCCCAGCGCAAATACGGGTTGCCCAGCTTGGCGCCGCGCAGGCCCTTGATCTTGCCGGCGCTGGCGACCGTGCCTTTGACTAGGCGGCAGTAGGAGAGGAAGTTTTTGACGGTGGGGAAGCGGGCGATGTCGCCGATTTCACAGAGGATCGTCATGCCGAGGTTCTCGCCGATGCCGGGCGTGGTTTGAAGGAGGGCGTAGTCGCGGGCGGCGAGCTTTTTGGCCTGGCGCTGGAGTTCTTCTTCGAGTTGGGCGATTTGATGATCGAAGTGGCGGATCATGGCCAGGTCGTTTTGGAGGGCGAGCTGGCGCAGGGGATCATTCTCGGCGGCGAGCAGTTGCGCCTCCCACGGATCGCGGTTGGAGCGGGTCTGTTTTTTGGGAATGCGATTATGGGCCAGTTGATGGGAGTGGATGCGGGCCAGCAGTTCGCTGCGCCGCCAGACAAAGAAGAGACGCTGGCGCAGCAGGGCGCGCAACGGTCGTTTCTCGGCCGGATAGACGTAGGCGGTGGGAATCAAGTTGGAGCGCAACAGATGGGCGATCTTTTCGGAGTCGATGCGGTCATTCTTGTTTTTGCCGCCGTGAATGGCTTTGAGATAGAGGGCGTGAGCCAGCACGAAGGGCAGGCCGCCAGCCTGGCAGGCATCGGCCAGCCAATACCACCCGAACATGCACTCGGCGCAGACGGTCAGGTCGTGGCGATACGGCGCCACGAGTTTGAGGAAGTAGTCGAAGTCGTTGTTTTTGATGTTGGTGTGGACGAGCTTTTTCCCGTCCCGATCCATGAGGCAGACGTACATCTGCCGGGCATGAAGGTCGATTCCGCAGTTGAACTGGGTGGTGGAGGTGTAGTATTTCATAACTGATCATTCGAGCGGGGTCGCAAGACCCCGGATTGAGTTGAATGGTTTAACGCGGGGAGTGCTTGTAACACTCCCCGCCCGTTGCCCCGATGCTAACAAAAACCAAACAGGGCTTTGAGGGGAGTATCAAATTGGTAAGCCCAACCAAATGAACAGTCTGTTTCTGGGACGCGAATCCGTTAGCCTGCACCACGAGATCGATGTCAGTTTCGGCCAAACGGAATGGCTGGTTTGGATTATCGTGGATACCGCGATCATCGACATAATATATACTCTGCAATGCATCACGAAGTCCCTGAATAACGAATGTGCCAACAACGGCTGTTGTGGTGGATTGCCGCCGATAACCAGTTTCATTCACCTCTTTGACTGTAGCACCTACGATGGGCTGCCCATCGCCGTTAGTAATTCGCCCGGCGACGGTGAATCCGCGTGCGATAACGAGCGAGAGATTCATCAAGTCAACCTTGCCCACCTTGATAATAGGAAGCGTCACCGCATAATCATCGCGAGCCAAAATTAATCAGAGTTCATCCCAATCCTTGGGGATGGAATTGAAAAGCCATCGCCCATGCGCGTCGCTCATTACCGAAGTGGTTTGAAAATCGATATTTTCCTTTTGTCCATCTTTGTTCCCTGGATTCTGCACCCGGATTTTCACGCCCTCTACCGGCTGACCCTGCTCATTGATGACTATGCCGCCGACTGACAGAGCACGATCCAACCTCATCGTGTATTCCGCCGCGTTTTTTCACCCCACATTAGGCATTTCGGGACGTGCCCTTCAGCGGTGACAAAAATGTTTACGCCATGGTCGTTGGCCTCGCGTGGTTCAGGGATGGCAGCACTGCCGCTTGCATCGGTTACCAGATCGTGACCTTCTGGGCGTCCTCCGGCGTAGAAATAGTGTGCTTGAATTCTTGTGTTCGCCAACCCATCGCCGGTTTCTGCGTCAATAACATGAAACATCAATCTCACTCTTGCCGGCTCAGCATTCTTGTCTGTGTTCTCAATCGGTACTCTACGCTTAGCAAAAAAAGCGGTCTTGCTTCGGATTTTCAGCCTCCGCACCTGCCGGAGCGAATTGTGTAGCGTCCGAACCCTTCTCACGGGCGGAATTCGGCCAGCGAATGACAATGATTGTAGCGATTGCAACAACGATGACCATGGCCGCTTTGATCTTGGTCATGCTTATAAGTTTGAGGAGAATTACAGTGATACCACCACCCGCCGCCGCGCCTGCCAACGCCGCACGGGTTACACTCACTGCCAATCCCGCCGGTGCCGCCGTAACCGCCAGGCTGGTCAATGTTGTCGCCAACACAGTCGCGGAAAAAGTAATTCCCCGACGCACAAGAAATGCCCGCAGTCTTTCCAGCGCGCGGCTCACGCGCTTTTGCGCCGAGTCCTCGTTCGTGCCGAGCGCGGCGCCCACATCGCGGAGGTCGCGGCGTTCAAAGTAGCGGAGTACGATGGCGTCGCGGTCGCGCGTGCCGAGCCGTTGCATCGCCTCGTCGAGAACGGGCGCGACTTGTCGCCAGGCAGCATCGGTATTGGGTTGAGTGTTGAGGGCGTTCATGTTGACGGCTTCCTGTTCGCGGATTCGACGGCGCTGTTCGCTACGGACAATCTTGGAAGCGGTGAATCCTGTGTGCCGGTAAAGCCACCCGCCCAACACGATGTCGATGTGCAGCACGCCTGCCCGACGGGCGAGATCGACGAAAACACTTTGCGTGACATCCTGGGCGAGGTGGGTGTCGCCGTTGACCTGGCGTAATGCCGTCGAATAGACGAGATCGACATAACGCGCGACGAGTTCGCCAAAGGCCGCTTCCGAGCCGTGTTTGGCGTAGTCCCGGAGTAATTTGGCGTCGTCGGTCATGCGTTGTTCATGATACAGAACCCGCTGAGGAAGAAAATCCGACAAAATAAATCGGGAACGGAGGCTTGTTGCGTGGATGGTTGGGTTGGAGTTTCTGCATCTCCCCAATTACGGACGATGGGTAGCGCGCGTCACTCCGTGCGCGCCGTCTCCGCGAAGGGCGAACCCCGGCGCGCACGGAGTGACGCGCCCTATCTCGGCTCTGGGTTCAAGAACGCGTAGTAGAAACCTGCGCCAGGCGCAGCTCAGGAGGAACAGAGTTTCGACAGTCGGACGTAAGCGGCATCCCAGGCGACGGCGTGCGGGACAATGGTTTCCATCTTGAAGGAATTCCGCACAATTTCCCGCGCCTCATCGAGTGACTTGATGTGACCCAAGGCCAGGGCCTGCACCACCACGTTACCAATCGATGCCGCCTCGGCCGGGGCGATCACCGCGGGAATATGCAGCGCGTTGACGATGAAATGATTCAACAAGGTATTGGTGGGTCCGCCGAGAATGTAGAGCCGCTTGATTTCGCGGCCGGTGAGAGACTCGATCTCCCGGAGCGTCTTGCGATACAGCAAGGCGAGACTTTCAAGGACACAACGGACGATCGGGCCGGGTTTGCGGGGCACAGTTTGATTGGTTTCCTTGCAGAACGCCTGAATCTTCAGCGGCATGTCGTCCGGCGCGAGGAACCGCGGATCGGCTAGGTTGACCAACGATTCAAAGGGCTGTGACGAACCCGCGAGGTGCGTCAGCACATCACTATCCAGCGCGCGATCTTTTTCCATCCAGAAGCGCTGACATTCTTCCAAAATCCAGTAACCGACCGCGCGCTTGGAGAAGCGAACCGAACCTCCGTAGCCCATCTCGTTGGTGAAATTCAATTCCCGGCCCGTGTCGGTGATGATCGGCTCGGCGAGTTCAGTGCCCATGACGGCCCATGAGCCAGTGCGCAGATAAGCCCAGTGCTCTCCCGGGTTGATGGGCAGGCCGGCCAGCGCAGCCGCGATTTTGTGCGAGCAGGAGGCGACGACCCGTGCCTCTCCCAATCCAGTTTGTTCAGCAATTTCCGGGCGCAACGCCCCGAGCACCGTGCCGGCCGGAACGACCGGCGGAAATAGATTCGACGGCAACCGCAAGGCATTGAGCAACCGATCCGACCAGCATTTGGCGACCGGATTGTAAAGCTGCGTGGGACTGGCCAGGGACATTTCAATCCGCGGGACGCCACCGAGGAGATAATTGAACCCATCGGCAACCGGCATGAGTTGGGTGTGGTCGAGGCGGCGGGACTTTTCCGCTCCCAATTGGTTGAGCGTACTGATCAATCGCTGCTGGACGCCGGTTTCTTCGTAAACAGTTTCGCGCGAGACTTTCGAGCATACATTCTTCATTCCCGCCTCGGCGCGGGGGTCGTGATGGTGAAACGTCGGTGTGATCAGTGAGCCATCCGATTCGAAAAGCAGGTAATCCGATGCCCACGAATTGCAACTGACGCTATCGACCGTTTCTTCGTAGGCGCCAACCCCGCGCAGACCGTCCAATGTTTCCTGATACAACTGGGGAATGTCCCAATGAAGTGAGTCCTTCCCCTTGACGGTCAGGTTCGGAAAACGTCGGGCCTCACTCATCGTGAGCCTGCCTTCGTGGAGGCCGCCCAACATTACGCGACCACTGTCCGCACCCAGATCACAGGCAACGTAGAAGTTACTTCTCATAGACCCATGCATTGACGCAGATGTTGTGCCTTTCGGCTGGCGGCAGGTTTCCGCCGTTCTGCGCCAGGCCGGCAGGGCAGTTCGGAATGGCTGCTCCTGTATTTTACGGCGCACTCCGCCTGAGTTGACGGCACTGGGACGCGGGCGTGTACAGAAATGGAGCATGGTGGTGTACCGTTCGTGAGACCTCGCTTCCTTTCACTGCCCCGAAAATATACTTTTGAATCGGGTCCGTGCTCCCTATATTCGCAGCCGCTTATCTCAGACCAACAAATCGTTACATGAACGGCGGCGAAATCATTGCGCGCGTATTGCAGAAGCAGGGAGTAAAGTTCTTATTCACGCTTTGCGGGGGGCACATCTCGCCCATCTTTGTTTCGGCGCAGAATCTCGGCCTCCGGGTAATTGATACCCGGCACGAAGTGAATGCGGTTTTTGCCGCCGATGCCGTTTCACGGCTCACCGGAATTCCGGGAGCAGCCACGGTCACCGCCGGCCCCGGATTGACCAATACCATTACGGCCGTGAGGAACGCCTTGCTCGCGCAATCACCGCTTGTGTTATTGGGTGGCGCCGCGGCGACACTGTTAAAAGGAAGAGGTGCGCTGCAAGACATCGACCAGATGGCGCTGATGAAGCCGAACGTGAAATGGGCGGCGGCCATCAGGAGGGTGAAAGATATTGTCCCGACTTTGGAGAAAGCATTTGCGGTTGCCCGGGAAGGAGTTCCCGGACCGGTGTTCGTCGAATGTCCGATTGACACTTTGTATGACGAAGAACTCGTGCGCAGTTGGTATGGCGCAAAGGGCGAAGCCACAGCTCCAGGAAATCTTCGGGAGCGAATAATGCGGTGGCATATCAACCGCCACGCAAAGGGTTTGTTCGCCGGAAAAGACGCCGTGAGTTTCGACCATCCGTTGACACGGATTTCTCACCCCGCTCATTCTGCTTCGCAAATCGATCAGGCGATTTCAAAACTGAAATCTGCCTCGCGACCCGTGCTGTTGGTCGGCAGCGGTGCCATGATGAATCCGCAGAAAGCAAACGAACTCGCCGGTGCCGTTACCAGACTGGGCATTCCGGTTTACCTGAGCGGCATGGGCAGAGGCTTGCTCGGCAGGGAAAACAACCTCCAGATGCGCCATCACCGCAAGGAAGCCATCAAGGAATCCGATTTGGTAATTCTGGCCGGGGTGCCGAATGATTTTCGTTTGGATTATGGCAGGCACATTGGTGGAAGACCCTTCATCTCCATCAACCGCAGCCAGGAAGATTTGACGAAGAACAAGAAACCAACCCTTGGCATTCACGCCGACCCGCAGGATTTCTTGATCGCGCTTTCGAAACCATTTCAAGGCAACTATTCAAATTGGGTCGATGCCCTGCGCGCGCGCGATTCAAAACGCGAATCGACCATCGATCAGCAGGCAAACGCGCCCGCGGATCGCGGCATCAACCCGATAAAACTTTTCCGCGAGCTGGACCCCGTGTTGGATGACAACACCATTCTCGTCGCCGACGGGGGTGATTTTGTGGCGACCTCGGCCTATACGCTTCGTCCGCGCAAGCCGCTTTCGTGGCTCGACCCCGGAGCGTTCGGCACACTCGGTGTGGGCGGCGGATTCGCCCTCGGCGCCAAACTTGTTTTTCCCGACCATGATGTCTGGATTGTTTACGGCGACGGCAGCGCCGCCTACAGCCTGATGGAGTATGACACTTTCGTTCGCCACCAGCTCCCGGTCATTTCTGTGATTGGCAATGATGCGTGCTGGAGTCAAATTGCGCGCGACCAGGTTGAAGTTCTGAAAAGCGATTGCGCCATGAATCTGGCGCTGAGCGATTATCAAAACATCGGGCGGGCATTTGGCGCTGAAGGGGTGCGCGTGGAAAATCTGGACGCGTTTAATGCAGCGGTCGTTGAAGCGAAGAGGTTATCAAGAAGCGGAAAGCCCTATATCATCAATGCAATTATCGGAAAGACAGACTTCAGGAAAGGCTCGGTTTCGATGTAATCAACCATGAAGCAACTGCTCCTCACATTGGCGTTAATCCCGGCTCTTGATTTCGGCGCGCTGGGCGAATCGAACTGGCCGCAATTTCGCGGGCCGAACGGTTCCGCGATTGCTGAAAAATGCGACCCACCCGTTCATTTCGGCCCGTCCTCGAATGTACTCTGGAAAATCGAAGTCGCCCCGGGCAATTCTTCACCTTGCATCTGGGGCGATCGCATCTTCCTGACGACCTTTGACAAATCCAAACTGGAAACGCTGTGCATTGATCGAAAAAATGGACGGATTCTGTGGCGACAAAAAGCTCCGGTTGAAAAGTTCGAGACGACCCATCTATTGGGCNNCGTTTATGTCTATTTCGGTTCGTTCGGTTTGCTGGCGTATGATTTCGAGGGCCAGGAGCGGTGGCGAAAACCGTTGGCCACGCCGCAAGTCGAATGGGGCGTCGGGGCGTCGCCGATTGTCGAAGGCGAGTTGGTCATTCTGAACTGCGACCAGGACCTCGGCGCTTATCTGCTCGCCGTGGACAAGCATACCGGCAAAACCGTTTGGAAGAACGCGCGTCCGGAGTTTCGTCGCGGTTTTGCCACGCCGCTCGTCTGGCGTCACAACGGAGCGGAGGAACTCGTCGTGCCCGGCTCGCTCTGGTTGAAGTCCTACAACCTGAAAAACGGCAGGGAACTTTGGGCGGTTGCCGGCACATCGCGCGTGGCGTGCAGTTCGCCGACGGCGGGGGACGATTTGCTGTTCAGCGCAAGTTGGAATTACGGCGCCGATCAAGGCGATCGTTTCACCATGCCGCCCTTCGATGAATTCGCCGCTCAATACGACAAAAATAAGGACGGTAAGTTCACCATAGATGAATTGCCTCCGGGACCGGTGCGCGATCGCTTCTCGCAAACCGACGTGAACCACGACGAAGTGATCACGCGCGCCGAATGGGAGGGCATGGCCGATATGTTCAGGAAGGCCGGCAATGCGCTGCTGGCCATCCGCGGCGGCGGCAAAGGCGATATCACGAAGACTCACGTCGCCTGGAAGGTGACGCGCAGTCTGCCGTACGTTTCTTCGCCGATTTATTACGAGGGCAGGCTCTACACGATCAAGAATGGCGGCCTCGCTTCGTGTTACGACGCGAAGACGGGCAAACCATTTTATCAGGACGAACGCGTGGACGCGCCGGGTGATTACTATTCATCGGCAGTGGCGGCGAACGGGAAAATCTATCTCGCGTCACAATCAGGCTTGATGCTGGTCATGGCCGCCGGTGAAACCTTGAATGTGCTGGCCCGAAATGATCTTGAGAGTCAGGTGATGGCAACCCCTGCCCTCGTGGAGGGGAAGCTCTATGCGCGAACCGCAACTCATCTTTATTCGTTCGGCAAGTAATCCATGCCCGTCATGTTGCTTTCATTCTATCGCGACCCGGTTGATTCAGTGCCGCGTCGTCGCCGCAACTTCGTATGAAAATTGAAAAAATCATCTGTCAGGTCTTGCGCGTCCGGTCGGTGGAAAAGAAAACGGCCAGTTCGCAGGATGTGGTCCTCGTCCGCGTGCGCAGCGATACCGGACTGGAAGGAATCGGCGAAGCGGATGCCTCACCGGAAGTCGTCAAGGCCATCGTCGATGCTCCGTTCAGCCACAACATCGCCTGCGGGTTGCGCGAGATTTTGCTGGGCGAAAATCCGCTGGAAACCGGGCGGCTCTGGCAAAAAATGTATCGCCGCACGATGTACTTNNCAGTTCGGTGACCATCGCCGCCATGAGCGCCGTGGATATGGCGCTCTGGGATCTCAACGGAAAACATTTCGGCGAACCGATCCACCGGCTGCTCGGCGGCAAACAGCATGAACGCATCAAAGCCTACGCCTCGATTCTGTTTGGACGCGACGGTCGGCAAACCGAGGAAATCGGCCGCCGCTGGATCAAAGCCGGCTATCAAGCCGCCAAGTTTGGATGGGAGCCGATGGGCCAAAGTGAAGCGCTCGATCTGGAACTCGTGCGAGGCGCGCGCGCCGGTGTCGGCGACGACGCGACCTTGTTGATCGACGCCGGCTGTGTGTGGGACGCCCGGACCGCGCTGCAGCGGGCGCACGCCTTCGCTGAATTCAAGATCGGCTGGCTCGAAGAACCCTTGCGACCCGGTGACGTCGAAGGCTACGTCTGGTTGCGCGACCGTTCGCCGGTGCCCATCGCCGCCGGAGAAGCGGAATGCGGACGCGAATCGTTTCGACCCTTGATCGATCGTCACGCGCTGGATGTTTACCAGGTCGATCTTTCGCGCTGCGGTTTTACCGATGGCGCGTATCTCCGGGCGCGCGTGGAGGAAATCGGCGCCCGGCTCTGCAATCATTGCTACACCAGTCCCGTCACCGTGGCTGCCAGCCTGCACTGGCTCGCCACCTGCCGCGACGCGTTTCTGTTCGAAGATTGCGTCGATGAGTCACCCATGCGCAATCAACTTACGAACGAAACGTTTCAAGCTGAGAACGGCTGGATCACTGTGCCCGACCGACCGGGTCTGGGCCTCACGTTGAACGAGGAGTTCATCGGCAAGTATCTGGTCGCGGAGTCGGGAAGGTGAGGAAAACACCCAAGTGCCCAAACACCCGGGCAACTACAACATGAAGCCGAATCAAAATCTTCACGCGATCCGGCCCGGTAACCTTTTGAGTTTTGTCAGTTGGGATTTCGTTGACCATCGGGTGTTTGGGTATTTGCATAATTCAACATCCGTCATTGCCGCCGCTGCCGCATGAGCCAATCGCCCACGTCTTCTCGTGTTCGCTGGCGGGTTTTGCTGATGTTGATGGCGCTGTGCTTCATCAGTCACTTCAACCGCGCCAGCCTGGCGAGCGCGGGCGACGAACGATTGATGAAACAGTTCAGCATAACGCCCGAGGCGATGGGCTGGCTGTATTCCGTTTCTCATCGTCTATACCCTCTGCATGGTGCCGGGAGGGTTGTTCATCGACCGCTTCGGGCCGCGGGCGGCGCTCATGCTGATGGGTATGGTGCTCCCCAAAAGCTGGACAGGTGGTTTAGAGGGTGACTGATAAGAAACCATAAAACAACCTGTAGGAATATGATGAAACGACAACGCAAGAAGCACAGTGGGGCCTTCAAGGCCA
>PLJQ01000317.1 GCA_003140275.1 Limisphaerales bacterium | reverse complement strand
ATGACCAGCAACATCGGCTCGCCGATCATCCAGGAATATTTTCTCGATGGAAAAACTTCTGCCGCCGACCTCCGCGAGATGGAGGCGCGCGTGCAAGCCGAGATGAAAAAACATTTTCGCCCGGAGTTTCTGAATCGGGTGGATGACACCATCATTTTCCACAGTCTCGATGAAGAACAATTGGCCGTGATCGTGGACATCCAATTGCAGCGCCTTGAAAAACGTCTCGCGCAACAACAACTCACGCTCGAGGTCGCCAAATCCGCCAAACAACGGCTGGCCAAGGAAGGCTACGATCCGCAATTTGGCGCGCGTCCGTTGAAACGGTCAATTCAGGAAAAACTGCTCGACCCGCTGGCGATGAAATTATTGGACGGTGAATTCAAGGCAGGCGACCGGATCAAAGTAACCACCAATGGAGGCGAAGGGCTGCAATTTCAAAAGAAATCTTGATCGGGAATCCAAGTTCACTTCGAGGATTGAATCCGAACCTCAGATACCACTAACCTCCGCGCAATTCATGGTCGGGAAGAAAGTAATGGCCAGAGTCAGCGCATGAAAAAGCCGCTCTCATTTTTCATCTGGCTGATCATTTCCCTCCTTGGTGCTTGGGCTTACGCAACGCTGGCGCTTCGGCGCGGCGAGCAGCTTAGTTCGGTTTACATTCTGATCGCCGCGCTCGCCACCTACGCGATCGGCTACCGGTTTTACTCCAAGTGGATTGCCACGCGTGTGCTGATGCTGAACGACCGTCGCGCCACGCCCTGTGAAGTGAACGACGACGGCAAGGATTTCGTAAAGACGAACAAGTGGATTGTCTTCGGCCATCACTTCGCGGCCATCTCCGGGCCGGGTCCGCTCGTCGGGCCTGTGTTGGCGGCACAATTCGGTTATCTGCCGGGCACACTTTGGATTTTGATCGGCGTTCTGCTGGGCGGCGCGGTGCAGGATTTTGTTATCCTGTTCGCGTCGATGCGGCGCAACGGCAAATCGCTCGGTCAGATGGTCAAGGAGGAGTTAAACACAACGGCAGGTCACATTGCATTGGTGGCGATCCTGGCGATCCTGGTCATTTTGCTGGCGGTTCTTGCGTTGGTCGTCGTGCGTGCGCTCGCCGAAAGTCCGTGGGGCGTCTTCACGGTGGGTGCCACAATTCCGATTGCGATGTTCATGGGAGGTTATATGAGATTCTGGCGCGTGGGCAAAGTGCTGGAGGCGTCGGCCATTGGGGTTGTCCTGCTCTTGCTGGCGGTCTGGGCGGGAAAACTTGTGCATGCAGACACGGCGGGCTGGGCACGGATATTCACCCTCAAGGACATCAACCTGGCATGGTCGATCATCATTTACGGTCTCGCAGCGAGTGTGTTGCCGGTTTGGTTGTTGCTCGCGCCGCGCGATTATCTCAGCACTTTCATGAAGCTGGGAACGATTTTCGCCCTCGTCTTTGGAATCTTTCTCGTGCTGCCGACTTTGCAAATGCCGGCGGTAACCAGGTTCATCGACGGCTCTGGCCTGGTCATGCCGGGCAAATTGTTTCCATTTTGTTTCATCACAATTGCTTGTGGCGCGATTTCCGGATTTCACACGCTGATTTCAAGCGGCACCACGCCGAAAATTATCGGCCGCGAAAATTATGCCCGGCCCATCGGCTACGGCGCGATGTGCCTGGAATCGCTGGTGGCCATCATGGCATTGATCGCCGCCTGCACTCTGGAGCCGGGCGTTTATCTGAGCATGAACGTCAAAGGCGAGGCTGCCGCAACGGTAGCGAAGGTCAGTTCACTCGGCTTCCCGGTAACGGTGGAACACATGAATGAGTTGACGGCTCAAATCGGGGAAAAGACTTTGTTTGGCCGTACCGGCGGCGCGGCCACGCTCGCGGTCGGCATGGCGCAAATTTTTTCCAACGTCACGAAAGGCCGCTGGCTCGACCTCTGGTATCACTTCGCCATCATNNTCATGTTCGAGGCGTTGTTCATCTTGACGACGCTGGATGCCGGCACGCGCGTGGGTCGATACCTGCTCCAGGATTTTCTGGGCCACCTTTGGAAACCGCTCGGCGACACGCGCAGCTTGAATGCGAATGTGCTGGCCAGCGTGCTGATGGTCTGCGGCTGGGGATGCTTTTTGATTCAGGGCGTGCGTGATCCGCTGGGTGGTATCAATTCCCTCTGGCCGTTGTTCGGCATTGCGAACCAGATGCTCGCTGCCATCGCGCTGTGTCTCGCGACGACGATTATTTTGAAAATGCAATTGCAAGAGAGGTCGAAGGTGGAGGGTCGCGAGTCGAGGGCCGGGAGGCCGGTGTTTGCGCTAGTGACGCTGGTGCCGCTGGTTTGGTTGCTATCGGTTACATTCACGGCTGGCGTCCAGAAAATCTGGCATCCTGACCCTAGTATTGGTTTTTTGGCACAGGCTGAACTGCTGGGTAAAAGGATTGAAACGACTCACGCGGCTGTGGTGGCGGCAAAAACGGACGCTGATTATCAGGCAGCAAGCAAGGAAATGAACGCCTCTGTTCATCTCTACGGTAATCAGATCATTGATGCGATTGTCGCCGGTATGTTTTTGTTTTTGGTTTCCATCATCGTGGTTATAAGTGTTCGCGAGTGGATTTTGCTGCTTGGACGAAAGAAGTTGGCGGACTTGCGCGAAAGCGAGCCGGTTTGGTTGCCGGAGTATGTGGTCGCCGAAGGGAAGCCGCTGCGCGTACTGAGTCTGTTTGCGCTCGCATTTGCGCTGGCCAAGGAATTGTCGGGCGAAGCGCAAATGGAGCGGGCGCAGAAACAGGTTTGCGAGTGCGATGCTCACGCGGACAAGTCGGTGGAAAAGATTTACGTTGAAACGACGGAGCAACGATTCAATGGGGTGCGGCGGTGCTGCTGATTTGTGACAGTCGCGAACTTGAGTTCGCGGCCAATTATATTTGCTGCGCTCTGACAAGGCGCGGCTACGATGAATGAAACTTGGTTTATTTGGCGGTTCGTTTGATCCGGTTCATCTCGGCCATCTGCTGGTGGCGCAGGCGGCGCGGGAGGAACTGGAATTGACGCGCCTGTTTTTCATTCCAGCGGCGCGATCGCCGTTCAAGCCTGCGAATGATTCCACGTCCGCGGCGCTTCGGCTCCGCTTCCTGCGGTTGGCCTTGGCCGGACAAACTCATTGCGAGGTTGATGAACGGGAAATCGCGCGCGGCGGCGTTTCCTACACCATCGACACCGTCCGCGACTACGCACGCCGGTTTCCGCAGGCAAAACTCTTTTACCTCATTGGCACCGATCATATCGCGCAATTGCCCAAATGGCGCGCGGCGGATGAACTGGCCGCGCTCGTTGAGTTCCTGGTGATTCCGCGGCCGGGAGAGCCGGCTTCGCCGTTGCCGCCGCCATTCCAAGGACGGACGCTGACCGGTTTTCCGCTGGGCGTTTCTTCTTCGCAAATTCGGACGCGGGTCAAGAGCGGTTTGCCGGTTGACTGGCTGGTGCCAGCGGCGGTGGCGGAAGCCATTCGCAATAATCGGCTTTATCTTTAAGCAGCATTGCGGCACATTCCCACGTAATGGATTCAAGAAAACTCGCGTTGCTTTGTCGGGAACTGGCCGACAACAAAAAGGCGGAGAACATCATCATCCTGGACGTCCGCAAAATCTCGTCAATCACGGATTTTTTTGTGATTGCTTCCGGCACCAGCGAACCGCATTTGCGCGCCATCACGAATGAAATCACCGATAAGCTGCGGGCGGACTGTCATGTCCGACCGCGCGCCGTGGATGGCACATTGCAAGCCACCTGGCAGGTGCTGGATTATTTCGATGTCATCGTCCACATCATGCGGACGGATGTGCGCGAGCGTTATGATCTGGAAAGTCTGTGGGGCGACGCGCCGCGAGTGAAGCCGGGGAAAAAAGCCAACCCGCGCGCAACCGGGCAGAAGAAATAATTGGCGCGGGACGAAAAGTTTTTTTGACACCTCTAGCGTGGTGTCCTTGAAGTAT
>PLJQ01000070.1 GCA_003140275.1 Limisphaerales bacterium | reverse complement strand
GCTCGCAGACCGAGAAGCACGAGCTCTCCCACCTCTACGAGGCGAAGATCAAGAACATGGGCAACGCCGGGCGCAACGGTGGCGAGTATTACACTCCACGCCCGCTCCAACGCGCCATGATCCAGGTCTTGAGGCCGCGCATTGGCGAAAGCATCTACGACGGCGCGGTCGGCTCGGCGGGCTTCCTTTGCGAATCGTTTGATTACCTCAAGCGGGAGAACCCCAAGCGCACTACCGCGCAAGACCGGATTCTTCAGGAGCGCACGTTTTACGGTAAGGAAAAGAAGTCCCTCGCCTACGTCATCGCGATTATGAACATGATCCTGCACGGCATCGAAGCGCCCAACATCATCCACACCAACACCCTCACTGAAAACCTCGCCGACATTCAGGAAAAGGACCGCTATGACATCGTGGAGGCCAATCCGCCCTTCGGCGGTAAAGAACGGCCGGAAGTGCAACAAAATTTTCCGATCCGCACCGGCGAAACCGCCTACCTTTTTCTCCAGCACTTCATCAAAATTCTCAAGGCGGGCGGGCGCGGCGGTGTGGTCATCAAAAACACCTTCTTGTCGAACACGGACAACGCATCGGTGAGCCTGCGCAAACTACTGCTGGAAAGCTGCAATCTGCATACCGTGCTCGACTGTCCGGGTGGCACGTTCCTGGGCGCGGGCGTGAAAACCGTGGTGCTGTTTTTTGAAAAGGGTAGCAAGACGCGCAAAACGTGGTTCTACCAGCTTGACCCCGGTCGGAACATGGGCAAGACCAACTCGCTCAACGACGATGATCTTGCCGAGTTCGTAAAATTGCAAAAGACCTTTGCTGACTCACCCAAGAGTTGGAGCGTGGCCGCCAAGACCATTGACCAAGCGACCTTCGATCTCGGCGTGAAGAATCCGAACGGCGGTGAGGAAATCACGCACCGCCGCCCGCAGAAAATCATGGATGAAATCGCAGCGCTGGATGTCGAGAGCGCGGAAGTGTTGGCCAGCATAAAACAGTTGATATGAAGAACGGGTGGAAAGAAAAAACTGTCGGCGAGATTCTTCAGTTGGAGTATGGTAAGCCACTGGATGACTCCGACCGAAAACCTGACGGAAGATTTCCGGTTTACGGTGCGAATGGTGAAAAAGCTCGCAGTGACAAGTTTTACCACGAGAAACCGAGCATCATTGTTGGGCGTAAAGGTTCTGCGGGCGAAATAAATTTGACCGAGAAAAAGTTTTGGCCGCTCGACGTTTCATACTTCGTCACCTTTGATGAACAGCAATACGATCTGCGATTCCTTTACTATCTACTAACGACGCTCGATTTGCCAAAGCTTGCCAAAGGAGTAAAGCCGGGCATTAACCGAAACGAAGTTTATTCGCAGAGAACCAAAGTCCCGTCGCTTCCTGAACAGCAGCGGATTGTTGGCGTCCTCAACGGAGCGTTTGAGGCCATCGCCACCGCCAAAGCCAACGCTGAAAAGAACCTCCTTAACGCCCGCGCTTTGTTTGCAAGCGAACGGCAAACTCTATTTGCGCGGCGAGATGAGGGATGGAGCGAAAAAACACTTGATCAGATTGCGGTCAATCTTGATAGCAAGCGCGTGCCTATCACAAAGAGCGTCAGAGCAAGCGGCAAGTATCCATATTACGGCGCATCTGGAATTGTTGATTATGTAGCTGATTATATTTTTGAAGGCGACATGCTCCTTATCTCCGAGGACGGCGCAAATCTGTTGGCGAGGTCAACACCGATTGCATTCCCCGCGTCGGGCAAATATTGGGTGAACAATCACGCCCATATTTTGAAGTTCGAGAACATGGCCACCCAACAGTTCGTGGAGAATTATTTGGAAAGCATCAAGCTTGATGAATACATCACGGGCGCTGCCCAGCCGAAGTTGAATCAAAAGGCTCTTAATTCGATTCCGATTCCGATTCCGACGTCAATCGAGACGCAACGAAAAGTTGTTGCTTCACTGACAAGCCTCTGCACCGAAACCGAACGACTTGCGAGCATCTACGAGCGCAAGCTCGCGGCACTGGAGGAATTAAAAAAGTCGCTGCTGCACCATGCCTTTACAGGCCAACTAAGAAACTACCATGAGTAAAGATGACCACAAAATTGACGCCGATGATCGCACGGTTTTCGACGTGTTAAACGAACGCAAATACGCCGTCGATTACTTCCAACGTGAATTCAGTTGGGAACAAAAGCACATCGAGCAACTTGTCACCGATCTAACATCGACGTTTTTGGATGCTTACGCGGAAGACGATTCTCGCACGGCGGTTGAACATTACAGCAATTACTACCTCGGCCCGTTCGTGGTCAGTAGTAAGGAAGGGGTGAAAAGCATCATCGATGGTCAGCAACGGCTCACCTCGCTCACATTGTTTCTTATTTATTTGAACCACCTTCAAAAGAAATTGGGAGGAAAGGAATCCATTGAGCCATTGGTGTTTTCTGAAAAATACGGAAACAAGTCATTTAATATCCAAATAGAGGAGCGGCGAAATTGTTTAGAAAAACTTTTTCATGATGGTGAATACGAAATTCAGCCGGGCGACGATGAATCGACCGTGAATATGGCGAAGCGTTATGGTGACATAGATATGGCGTTCCCTGAGGAAATCAAAGGCGTCAGCTTTCCTTTCTTTCTCGATTGGCTGAAATACAACGTGATCCTCGTCGAGATCACGGCTTACTCGGACGATAACGCTTACACAATATTCGAGTCCATGAACGACCGCGGGCTGAACCTGACGTCCACCGAAATGCTCAAGGGTTACATCCTATCGAGACTCAAAGAGTCAACTGATCGCGACAAGGCCAATCGGTTCTGGAAAGAATGCATTCAGAGTCTTCATAGCCATAGCAAAGAGGAGGATCAAAAATTCTTTCAAGCATGGCTGCGAAGTCAATACGCCGACACGATCCGTCAAGGTAAAGCCGGCTCGTCGAACGAAGACTTCGAAAAAATTGGAACACGTTTTCACAGTTGGTTTCGTGACAATCTGCCGAAAATGGGACTCAAGCCTGACTCGCCCGCAGAATTCAAAACGTTAGTCCACGATGAAATGAAGTATTATCTCCGAGCTTACCTTAATATTCTGGAAGCGCAAAAGGAGGAAAAGGTGGGCTGGGAAAACGTATTTTATCATTACCAATGGGGCATTGCGGACTCCCTGAGTTTTCCATTGATGCTCGCTCCGCTGAAATCTACGGACTCCCCGGAGGTTACACGACAGAAAATTAACGCAGTCGCCCGATTCATGGAAACGTTCGCCGTGCGACGCTCCATAAATTTCCGGAAATTTGGCGCGAGTTCCATTCGCTATACGATGTATACGCTCGTTAAAGAACTTCGCGGCAAAGATTTGGATTCATTGAACGCATTGTTGCAGTCCAAACTCAATGAGATGGAAGAAAAATGGGACGGGGTGAGCGAGTTCAGAGTGCACGGCATGAACCGCTATTTTGTGAAATTCCTTTTGTCCCGAATTACAGCATTCATCGAGCAGCAATCCGGTGGTTCGACAAAGTTTTCGACATACTTCATTAGTCCGGGGACAAAACCTTTCGAAGTTGAGCACATTTGGGCCGACAAATTTAGCGAGCATCGAAAAGAATTCGACCAACAGCATGAATTTGACGCATATCGTAATCGCATAGGTGATTTGGTGTTATTACCACAAGGCACAAACCAGTCTTATGGTGCGATGCCTTATTCAGAAAAGGTTCAGCATTATCTGAAAGAAAATTTGTTGGTGAAATCTCTGCATCCGAAAACTTATGAGAACAACCCAAACTTTGTTAAAATGACGGAGAGACAGGGCCTCTTGTTCAAACCGCACAAATCATTTGATAAAGCGGATATCGACGAACGGCAGGCACTCATTCAAAGCATCTGTAAGGTGATTTGGGATGGCGACAATAAATAACTACGATGAACGAAGCCGAAACCAGAGCCGAATACATTGATCCCGCGTTGAAAGCGGCGGGTTGGGGCGTGGTCGAGGGAAGTCATATTCTGCGCGAGCATCCCATCACGCCCGGTCGCATTCAGGGACAGGGGCGGCGCGGTAAACCGCTGACGGCGGATTATGTGCTGGTCTATCGCAACCACAAATTGGCCGTGGACGAGGCAAAGGCGTTGGATGAAGAAGTGACTGAAGGCGTGGCACAGGCGAAGAATTACGCGGGCAAGCTCGCCGTCCGCCATGCCTACTCCACAAACGGAAAAAGCATCTATGGCATAGACATGCAAACTGGCAAGGAAGGTGAGGTCGCCAATTATCCGACACCGGATGAACTCTGGAGCATGACCTTTGCTGAAACAAACGCTTGGCGTGATCGCTTCGCCGCCGTGCCGTATGAGGACAAGGGCGGCTCGCATCCGGCTCGTTACTATCAGGAGATTGCCATTGATTGTGTGCTTCAAGCTATCGCGAACAACGATCTGCGCCTCCTGCTCACGCTCGCCACGGGCACAGGTAAGACCTTTATTGCGTTTCAAATAGCGTGGAAACTTTTTCACTCACGCTGGAATTTGAGCCGCGAGCCTTCGCGTCGTCCGCGCATTCTGTTCCTGGCGGACCGAAACATTCTCGCGAATCAGGCTTACAACGCTTTTTCTGCTTTTCCCGAGGATGCGTTAGTGAGGATTGCCCCGGACGACATACGCAAGAAGGGCAAAGTTCCAAAGAACGGAAGCATCTTCTTCACGATTTTCCAGACCTTCATGTCCGGCCCATTGAAAGACGGAAAACCGAGTCCGTATTTTGGCGAGTATCCGCCAGACTTTTTCGATTTCATCATAATTGATGAGTGTCATCGGGGTGGGGCGAACAATGAGGGTAATTGGCGCGGCATTATGGATTATTTTGCGCCTGCGGTTCAACTTGGTCTTACCGCCACGCCGAAGCGCCAAGAGAACGCCGATACCTACAAGTATTTTGGCGACCCAGTTTATATTTATTCGCTCAAAGAAGGGATCAACGACGGCTTCCTGACGCCGTTCAAGGTGAAGCAGATTCAAACCACGCTGGATTATTACGTTTACACGCCTGACGACACGGTGGTGGAGGGCGAAATCGAGGCGGGCAAGCTTTATGATGAACCAGACTTCAACAAGAACATTGAAATCCGGGAGCGTGAAAAGAAGCGCGTGGAAATATTTATGTCGCAAATAAACCAGAACGAAAAGACGCTGGTATTCTGTGCCAACCAATCACACGCCTTGCTCGTCCGCGACCTGATCAACCAGTTAAAGAAAAGTAGCGACCCGAATTATTGCCAGCGCGTCACCGCCAACGATGGGGCGCTTGGCGAGCAACACTTGCGGGATTTTCAGGACAACGAGAAATCCATTCCCACCATCCTTACCACGTCGCAGAAACTTTCAACCGGCGTGGATGCCCGCAACATCCGTAACATCGTTCTGATGCGCCCGATCAATTCGATGATTGAGTTCAAGCAAATCATCGGACGCGGCACGCGGCTTTTCGACGGGAAAGATTACTTCACGATTTATGACTTCGTAAAGGCGCACGTGCATTTCAGTGATCCAGAGTGGGATGGCGAGCCGATTGAACCAGATCCGAAAGAGCCAAGACCTGAGCCGCCACGTCCGCCTGTTCCACCCGGACCTGGGCCAGAACCAGGCCCGCGTCAGCAGAAAGTTAAGGTGAAACTCGCCGATGGCAAGGCGCGCAATATTCAACACATGATGAGCACGACGTTCTGGCATCCTGACGGCACGCCGATGTCAGCGCAGCAATTCATGGAAATGCTTTTCGGCAAACTGCCTGAGTTCTTCAAAGACGAAGCTGAATTGCGCACAATCTGGAGCGCGCCGGATACGCGCGCCAAGTTGTTGCATGGGCTGGCGGAAAAAGGTTTCGGCAAGGAACAACTTGCCGAGATGCAAAAAATTATTGATGCCGAGAAAAGCGATCTGTTCGACGTGCTGGCGCATGTGGCTTACGCCGTGCCGCCGGTCACGCGCGAAGTGCGCGCCGGCAACGCAAAGGTTTACATCAACACGCAATTCAACGCCAAGCAGCAGGTATTTTTGGATTTCGTGCTCCAGCATTATGTCAACGTCGGCGTGGAAGAACTTGATCAAGGCAAGCTTACTCCATTGCTGAAGTTGAAATACCACGATTCGATTGCGGATGCCGTGGCCGATCTCGGCAAGCCGGAAGAGATTGGAAAAGTTTTTGCCGGCTTCCAAAGGTTTCTCTATGCAAAAGCATGATAGGGTTCAACCATGCTCCGAAAAATTCTAAAAATTAAGAATGTTGGAAGATTTGAGAACTGCAAATGGCGTTGCGGGTCTCAATTTGAGTCCATGACTGTGCTCTACGGCGAAAATGGCCGGGGCAAGAGCACGTTCTGCGATATCCTCCGATCCTGCCAGACGAACTCGCCAGATTTTATTCTTGGTCGTAAACGCCTAGGTTCGCCAGACGCGTGCGAAGTGGAGCTTCGCACGGACGTTGCCAATCTGGTTTTCAAGAACAATGCATGGAGCGCGTCACTGCCTTCGCTCGCAATTTTTGATACAACTTTTGTCCACCAAAACATCTACGCTGGTGACCGCATAGACCACGATCACAAAAAAAATCTGTATCGTGTAATCGTCGGGGAAAAGGGAGTCGCGCTAGCGAAGAAAGTTGATGATTTGGACGGTGTGATTCGCGATGCGGGAAAGGACGTTGCGGCGAAGCGTGCCGTTCTCGAAGCGAAATTGCCAAAAGGGACGGATCTCAAAACATTTACCAAGCTGGCTGCGGATGACGCGATCGCCGCAAAAATTGCCGCGATGGACAGTGAACTCAAGACTGCTGAAACTGCGCAAAAGAAATCTGCTGAGATTAAGACGAAAGGCAGTCTTCAAGAGATTACCGCGCCAGAATTTTTGGATATTTTTCAGGGGTTGCTTGCTGAGAATCTGCCCGGTTTAGCTGGGGACGCTGAGAAAAAGCTTCGCGCTCACCTTGCTGGCCACACCCTGCAAGCCAGCGAATCATGGATTTCTCAAGGCTTGGGCTACCACAAAGATGAGACGTGCCCATATTGCGGGCAAAACACTTCCGGGCTGGAGTTGATTACTGCATATCGCGCTTTTTTCGATAGCTCATACGTTTCCCTCAAAAAAAAGCTAACTGCGGCTGAAGAAGTGTTGTCCTCAAAGTTTAGCGACAAGATCGCCCTTGCGGTTCAAAAGACGACCGCTGAAAACGCTGTGCTGTGGGAATTCTGGAGACAGCTAGAGATTGGGGTCGGGTTGGAATTACCAGATACAGGCGCATTTGCTTCTGTGGTCGGCAATGTGCGTGATTCGGCGAATGCATTGTTGAGGTCCAAGATGGCAAAGCCATTAGAGGCCGTCGAACTTTCCCCTGAATTACTGGAGTCGCTCGTAGCGTTAACGGACATCCAGAATACATTTGCGGCCTACAACAAGGTTGTTCGTAAGTTCAACGCGGAAGTGACGACATTCAAAACGAAGCAGGGCGTTATTGACCTAAACAAAATCAAGGCTGATCTGGCCTCAAATAAACTTGTGGAGTTGCGACACACGCCTGATGTCATCAATGCTGTAAGCGATTTATCCTCTGCGGAACAAAACAAGAATCAACTTGAACAGCAGAAAAAAACAGCAAGGACAGAATTGGATGAACACGATGAGATGGTGTTGGCCACGCATGAGAAGCGGATAAATGAATTGCTGGGGATGTTCTCTGCCGGCTTCCAAATTGGGGAAACGGAGCGTAGCGATGTTGGGGGCAAACCAAGTTTTAGCTACAAACTGCGAATCAACAATGTGGTGATTGAGGTTGGCAACGAGAAAACGCCCATAAGCAGTCCATCGTTTCGCAACACGCTCAGTGCCGGCGACAGGAGCACCTTGGCCTTTGCGCTGTTCATTTCCCAACTAGAGCGTGATCCCCAACTAAAGGACCGAATCGTTGTTTTTGACGATCCTTTTACGAGTCAAGACCGTTCCCGTAGGACTGCGACTCAATCCATCATTTGCAACATTGCAAAGCAGGTAGAGCAAGTGTTTTTGCTTTCACACGATCCACATTTTTTGCGCTCGGTTTGGGATGGTTTCAAGGGTGGTGGAAATACCAAAAGTTTCCAATTCTTTCGCATGGGAAAAGGCACAAGTGTCGGTGAGTGGGATATTGAAAGGGAAACAGCAGGTGAATATGCAAAAAAACACCGTGTTTTGTGGGACTACTTGCATAACTCTACCGGATCGCCACGCGCAGTTGCACAGATGATACGTCCTGTATTGGAAGAATATTTAAGACTCAAGCTACCGCACTCATTTGCTGACAACGAGTGGCTCGGCCAATTCATTGAAAAGATTCGCAACGCTCCCGACACTGATCCTCTTGCGGCAGCTAAGTGCATTCTCGAACGCGTTGAATTGATCAATGAGTATAGCAAGAAGTATCACCACGATTCTAACGCCGCCGCCGCCACGGAAATAGTGGACGAAAACGAATTGGAAAACTACGTTGGGCAAGCATTGCAGGTCGTGGGTGGGTTTTAAGTAATGAATTCGATTAAAAAAGACCCCGGATGACATGCAACCAGAATTTCATTATTGGTAAGAATAACTCACGTAATGAGGAATGGTTTTGATTAGCCGAGTAAGCTCGTTCAGGATGGATCATATCCAAGAAATTTGATGATTTGCGCGTGCGCCTGCCGACTCGGTAGGTGTTTGCCGCACTGTCAAATGGATTCGAGAATAAGCTTGGTGGAGGTATCAAATTGAGTTAAAAAAGAGTGGTCGAAAACTATCTAATACAGATCAACGATCCAGTTTGCGTAGCTTTGGCCGTTCCCTCAAGTCCGTGGTTGCGTGAGGAAAAACAAAAATATGAAGAAGATTAACCACGGAGCACTCGTCGCAGCCGCCTTCTTTCTCGCGGCAACCGTTCCGACCTTCGGCATCGAAGGTCTCAAAATCAAAGTCGTTTGTCCCGATGTCGTGCTGTCCTGGCCCAGCGCGGATGGCGAAACTTACATCGTCCAGTATCGGGCAACGCTGGACCCCAACGACACCTGGGCCACGCTGACCAACAGTCTGCCTGCCACATCTGGCACGAATCGGACCAGCTTTGTTCACTCCAACATGGTTGATTGTCCGTCAGGACAAATCTTCGGAATGATGAGCAGCGGTGGCAGTAGCAGTGCCAGTTCTTTTTCTTCATTTACTTCTACTTCTTTAACCAGCGCCGATCAGGAAGAGGTTTCTGAGCCGACGGAACCAATGGTGATGCCAAAGGATGGATCATCACTACCTACGCCGCTCAAGCTTTACCCTCAGGGTTTTGACCTGTCTGGTTGGATAATTATTTGGCCGGACGGCTCGACCACGGCGTGGACTCAAGAAATCGTAGAAACGTATACACAGGTTCTGGCAGAGAGTTCAACGTCCGCACTTAGTTCTCAAATCCTAGTCAATGGTCTTGATGGGCCGAGTGGCAACGGTCCACTTGACGGCGGGGCTGCAAACAATACTGGGTTTTACGAAGTCGTCAAAGTGGGGGCCACGCTTTATGGCCTCACCAACGGGACGACCATTAGCAACGTGGTAAAACTTCCGGTTGAATTGGGAGAACTCTCGGGCCAACTGACGACTGTGACGTTGGAAGATTCAGGGGTTCCCATCGCGACTTCCACGCAGGTTGCGCCGTTTGGACTGTCGGTGCCGCTCCTGGTTCTCGACACAACACAAATGAGCAATGGCGTTCACAATATCTCAGTTCATGCCTTCTGGACCGATCCCGGCGATGGCACTGAAGATGGCAGCGGGGCGATTTATGAAGATTACTCCCCCGTCGTATCGGTGACTGTGTCCAATGAAATCTCTTTCCCGAATTGGATTGCAGGGTTTGGAGAACTGGGCAATTCGCTGGTGGTGAGCGCTCAATCCGCCCACACCAATGCCCAGTGGTACCTGGACGTGTATGACAGCCAATTCAGCTACATTGGCACGCTCGGCGGAACGACGCCCGACGGCAATATTTATGTCGTTTGGGACCTCGTCGGGCCGGACGGAACGCTCCATACAGACAATACCTTTGAATTTGTTTTGACGACTGTTTACGACGATCCAGTTACGACCAGCACAGTGGTACCTGCGACCTACCGGGTCACAGATCCATGGAACGGACCCGGCGACTGGGTCGTGGTGTATCAGGAGGCATGGAATCATTTGAATGGTAGCGACTTGTTGAATACAAACGCTGATATATTCGCTCAGGGAGCGCAGGCTTTGGGCCTTACGGTTCGTCCAACAACCTCCGACGGGAGCGCCTACCACCTGCGTTACTACCCAGACCCGAACGGAGATTTCGACTGGGCAAATTTTCGTTCCGCATTGTATAACAATCTTTCGCGAAACTTGTTCTATCTGGGCCACGGCGGCCCGCAAGGATTAGGTTACGATCAAACAACGACGAACCGGTCAATCTTGGCAAAAGAGATTGCTACCGTCTTGGCGACGATCCCTGCCGGCCGGACAAACGTGCACAAGTATCGGTTCGTGTGCCTCGACGGTTGCAGCACTGCATCGGGGACGCTGNNATTTGTCAGGGTCCTATTATTATGACGCATCTCTTCGGCCATCCGCCTTCGCTGGGTGGAACGACGATAAGGCCGCCGGCTTTCTTGGCTCGGTCAATGTGAGCCATGTTTATTATTTTCAACACTTCCTGTACCAATGGACGATTGGAGATGGCGTAAAGGCAGCATTTGACCATGCGGCTGGTTACCCTGACGTGACGTTCCTTCTCACAAGTCAGCTAAAAGTTTTTGGAGATTGGGACTTGGGCGTAAACGCATTCAACCAGTGATGTTATGATGGAATTGATCCACATGACGGCGGCATATTCAAACGCCGTTCTCGTAGCCGTGCTTCCTCACGTTTCAGAATTTGGCGCAAAACTGGATTTGCCGGTCCAACAGCCGATTACTCTTAGGCAAGTCGCTTGGTCCTCCACAATCCCATATAAAGATTTTTTCGAAACGGGGCTAACCCTGACGAACCACTACTGGTTTCGGTTTGAACACCGTGGGTTTGTGGCAAGTTTCCGTGCCCCAACCAACTGGTTTTTTGAACAGGAGTTCACGGACGAAAGCATAAGGAGGTATTTTGGGCAGGATCACATGACTACCAACGAAGTGATTGCAATGGCTAGGGACACCTTAATCAAGCTTGGATATAAACCTGAATTAACTCATTCGTACGAAATCCCGACGTTGGAGGGGCCAGTCGACCTTCACAAGGAGGGGCGGGTGGGCGGACACGTACCGTATTGTNNCGCCCTTACATGTTGATGTGGTGCCGGAGCTTGAAGCGGATTATCAAAAGCGGGTGAAGGCGAGCGGTAAGATGTTTATCAACACCAACGCCCCGCCACGCTTTCCGCAAAAGCCAGCAGACAAAGACTAACTGCGGGATTTGCGTCTCAACGTATTCAACCGGTGATGCTTCAAGGGAATTGATACGTTCTGCTATCGGGTTGCAGAAAAATAACAGGTCCTCATACCGGATCGCACTCGAATTATGCCGAGTTACAAATAAGAAATGGTGATTTCCTATGCTTTTAAGAAATATGAGAAACATCCTATTTACCCTGTTGTTGGCTGTCTCGGTTCACGCGGCGGACATCCAGGTATATTTTTCACCAAAGGGCGGATGCACTGAGGCGGTTGTTGAAAATTTGAACAAGGCCACAAACAGAGTGCTTGTCCAAGCGTATTCTTTCACCTCCGTGCCAATTGCAAGGGCTTTAGTGGACGCACAAAAGCGAGGCGTCAAAGTCCAGGCGATCCTCGACAAAAGCCAGCGCAAGGAACACTACACGGAAGCAGATTTTTTGCTTCATGCCGGCGTGCCGACTTATATTGATGCGAAGCACGCCATCGCCCACAATAAAATCATGGTGATTGATTCACGCACGATTTTGACGGGGAGCTTCAACTTTACAAAGGCGGCGGAAGAAAATAACGCTGAAAACCTGCTGGTGATTGAAGATGTCGCACTTGCCAAGAAATACTCGGACAACTGGCAAAAGCATCTGGCTCACTCGGGCAAATATGAAGGGCAAGAAATGCGACACAGGAATTAGCTGGCACGTTCAAGGAACGTCGCAATCTGTTCCCGGCCTTTGGTGGTCGGTTCCCAACGATTTGTTTCCCAACCCCACAGCGTTTTGACGCTGATGCCCAATTCTAAGGCCAAGTGCTTCCGCGTTTTCCGTAATTTTAGTCGGTGTTGTTTGATCTTTTTACCAGTGCTGACATGGGCATCTGGTGATAAAAAGGCAACGCACGACGTTTCGTTGCGTTTGGGGCTTCCGAGCGTTGGCTCGTTGAATGGGTCGTAGCC
>PLJQ01000266.1 GCA_003140275.1 Limisphaerales bacterium | reverse complement strand
CTACCTGAGCGGGCGGGTAATGCCCTATCTTCCACAAACGCCAATCCCGGCTGCCAACGAAGGCACTCTGTGGTTTTGTTGAACAACAAAAAAAGCGAGGCTGCAGGCCTCGCTTTTTTAAAAATGTGGCTCGGAGCAAACTAGGCAGTCTGCCCAGCCGACGCGGGAGTCGCCGCAGGTACGGCGGCAGCAGGCGTTGTGGCTGGAGCGTGCCGGGAGGACATGCGTGTCTCCTTCTCTTTGACCAAGGTAGCTCCCTTCCCGAGTCGTTTGCGCAAGTAGGTTAGCTTGGCTCGGCGTGCCCTGCCCTTTCGCTCCACTTCCACCTTCTCGACACGGGGAGAATGGAGCGGGAAGACGCGTTCCACGCCTTNNCCGCGGCGCACCACGGTGATCGAATCGATCATCGGCGACATCACCGGGAAGACGCGTTCCACGCCTTCGCCGTAGCTGATACGACGCACGGTGAACATTTCGTTAAGGCCACGGCCGCGGCGTCCAATGACCACGCCGGAAAAGATCTGAATGCGTTCCTTATCGCCTTCAACCACTTTGGTGTGCACGCGCACAGAGTCGCCTACCGCGAAAATCGCGGCTTCCTTGCGAAACTGTTCCGATACAATTTTATCAAGTAATGCCTGGTTCATAATTTTTTTATTCTTGTGGCAGCCGGGGTAACGAGGCTCTGATTTTAATTCCGCCTTCTACATTATTCAGAGCCTTCCCATGTCGCCTGCTACTCATTTAGTAAATCCGGTCTTCGTTCCTTCGTCCGTTTCTTTGCCTGTTCGACCCGCCACTTGGCAATCTCGGCGTGGTTGCCGGACAGCAACACTTCCGGCACTTTCATCCCGCGAAAATCCGCCGGTCGCGTGTAATGCGGATATTCCAGCCACCCGTGACTGAACGATTCGTCGCGCGCGCTTTCGTCATCGCCCAGCACGCCGGGCAACAGTCGCGTCACCGCGTCGATGACGACCATCGCCGGCAACGCGCCGTTTGTCAGCACGTAATCACCGATGGACAGTCCATCGTCTGCCAGGTGCTCGCGGACACGTTCATCGAACCCTTCGTAACTGCCGCAAACGAGCAACAAGTGTTCGTACTGTGTCAATTCGCGGGCAATGGCTTGATCGAACGTCCGCCCACCGGGCGTCAGCAAAATCACACGCGTCTTTTCACGCGCCAAACTGTCCACGGCCTCAAAGATCGGTTCGGGCTTCAACAACATTCCCGGCCCGCCGCCAAACGGTTTGTCATCCACTGTTTTGTGACGGTCATGGGTGTAGTCCCGTAAATTGTGGACTTTCAAATCCAGCAGACCCGTTTCCCGCGCCCGTTTGACGATGCTTTCATCGAGCGGCCCCGCGAACATCGCGGGAAACAAAGTGAGCACGTCAATCTTCATCTTGTAGCGGCGCTCTGTGAGCGTCGATTCATGCCAGGCGGTCATAGACCGCCGCTACAATCACGCGGCGGACTTCTCTTCAACAATCTCCAACGTGCAACGCACCCCTTTCTTCGCGCTGCCCGCCAGCAACAACGACCGAATCGCGTTGATCGTCATCCCCTGGCGGCCAATCACCCTGCCGATATCTTCCGGGTGCAGGCGCAATTCATACACGGTCATCCCCTGACGCTCCACCGGAGTTACCGCTACCGTGTCAGCGTGATTCACCAATCCTTTGACGACGTATTCCAGAAAGGCTTGCATAAGCCGAACCAGCATCTCAGGCGGGCACTGCGACCGCCTTGCTCGCTTTCTTGATAAAGCTGGCCACCGTATCGCTGGGTTGCGCCCCTTTGCTGACCCAATACCTGGCCCGCTCCAGATCGATGGCGAAATTATCGCCCTTCTTCAACGGCTGATACGTGCCGATTTCCTCGATGAATTTGCCATCGCGCGGGCTGCGGCCATCGGCCACGACAATGCGGAATACCGGGGTGTTTTTTGTTCCGACCCGCTTCATGCGAATTTTGACTGCCATAAATAATTTCTCAACTGTGGCGGCGGCAGCCACACAATTAACCGCCCACCCTCAAAGGTGTTTTCCAAAAAGGAGTGCAGAGCCTATTCAGGGATCATCGACTTGGCAAGCCCTGTTTTTAGATTTTTAGCTTCTGGCCAAAGCCTTTCGAGCTTCCTGCACGTATGCAGGATCGATGTCGAATCCGATAAATCTCCGAATTCCACATTGCTTTGCAGCAACCGCCGAGTGGCCGATCCCCAAGAATGGGTCAAGCATCACGAGATCGGGGCGTAACCCGTGAAGCTTGATACAGTTGACGGCTAATTCCACGGGAAAGGTGGCTGGATGAGGCCGTTGTTTCGAGCGACTGACGATGGTTTTGTAGGGAATAAACCAGTTGTTGCCCCGACACCGAAGGTCACGGCCTTTCGTGTGCGACCATCTCTTGATGTTTGACTTGTCCGAATACGGAACTCCGACTCCCAAACGATCAACCGGAGTATCTCCGTGTTTGGTAAGATAAAAGATGTGTCAGCGGTCACCACGAACCGGCCAGCCAGGG
>PLJQ01000335.1 GCA_003140275.1 Limisphaerales bacterium | reverse complement strand
AGTTTCCTCCAAGGATCTGGAAAATTTCACGCGCCTGCTTTCCAGTTTGCTCTCGGCCGGCGTGCCGTTGAGCCGTGCGCTGGTCATTCTGCACAAGGAATCCGGCAAGCCGGTCGTTTCCGCGCAATGGAAGCAGATCCACGACCGCGTGGTGGACGGCATGTCGCTGGCCGATGCGATGGCACAGTCGCCGGAGACATTTCCGAAAGTCTATACCGCGATGGTGCAAGCGGGCGAGACGGGCGGGTTTCTTGATCTAGTGCTCGCGCAAATCGCCGACTTCCAGGCGCGCGAGAAGGAGTTGCGCTCGAAAGTCATGACCGCGATGCTTTACCCTTCCATTCTGCTCGTGCTTGCGCTGGGTGTCGTGGTGTTTTTGCTCACGTTCTTCATCCCGCGTTTTCAATCCATTTTCTCCGGCTTTGGAGCGACGTTGCCTTTGCTGACGCGTATTATCGTCGAGGCGAGCCATTTGGTGCGTTCCTACGGAGTGCTCGTCGTGGTGGGCCTCGTCGTCGGCGTGCTGCTCGTGCGGACCTGGTTCGCGTCTGAGAAAGGCCGACGGACCTGGGAAGGGTTCATCTTGCGCGCGCCCATTGTCGGACCGCTGGTGGCCCAATTCGCGATGGCCCGGTTTTGTCGGATGCTCGGCACCCTGCTTGGTGCCGGCGTGCCGCTCGTGCAGGCGCTGAATGTCGCGCGCAAATCCATCGGCAATCAAATCCTCGTGGATGCCGTTTCGCGATCCATCGAGCGCGTGCAGGAAGGCGGCCAGCTCGGTGAGAGCCTGGCTGATTGTCGGGGGCTCTTCCCCGGCTCGGTGCTGGAGATGATCGCAGTTGCGGAAGAGAGCGGCAAACTCGATGCCGAATTGATCCGCATTGCGAACGTCACGGAGGGCGACTTGGATCGGGAGTTGAAAACCGCCGTGGCCTTTGCCGAGCCGCTCATGCTTTTCTTTATCGCCGGTTTTATCGGGACGATATTCATCGGCATGGTTCTCCCGATCTTTACCATGCAACAGTACATCAAGTAAGTTAACCATCGGATTGAACTATGAAATGCAAACCCCACGACAAGAATGAGATCAGGCGGCAACAGTCGCGAGCTTTCACCCTGGTTGAAATGCTTTTGGTGCTCGTCATCCTCGCCACACTGGCGGCCATTGTATATCCAAAACTTGCCGGTCGCAGCGAACAGGCGCGCGCCACGGCCGCGCAAACGCAGATCGCTTCGTTCAGCACCGCGCTCGATGCGTTTGAAGTCGATAACGGCTACTATCCCAAAGGCAAAAATGGCCTGATGGACCTCGTGCAAAAACCGCAGGCTGCCCAAAACTGGCACGGACCGTATCTCAAGGAAATTCCCCAGGACCCGTGGGGACACGATTACATCTACGATTGCCCCGGCAGACACAACCCGAGTTCCTATGACCTGACGTCGGCGGGGCCGAATGGCCGAATCGGAGACGACGATGATATTACGAACTGGCAAAACAAGAAGTGAGCCGGCGCACCGCGCGTTCACGCTCATAGAATTGATCGCTGTCATGGCGTTGCTGATCATCGTCGTTGCCATCGCCGCGCCGTCGCTCGGCAACTTCTTTCGCGGGCGAGCGCTGGACTCGGAAGCCCGGCGATTGTTGTCGCTCACGCGTCAGGGCCAGAGTCGCGCGGTTTCGGAAGGTGTGCCGATGACGCTTTGGATGGATGCGGCGCAACGAAGATACGGCCTGGAAGAGGCATCGAGCTACACCGAACAGGACCCCAAGGCCGTGGACTTTCCGCTCGACAGGGATTTGCGGATTGAAGTCGTCAATACCAACCGCTCCAACAAAGTCAGTGCGGCAAACACCAGCCGAACACGTTCCGGCAAAACATGGTCCGGCGGCAAACATGGCAATCTACCGATGATTCGTTTTCTGCCGGACGGCTTCACGGACGACACCAGTCNNGTGCTGGCGGCGCTGCTGTTCATGGCCATCGTCATCCCTGTGGCCGTGCAAGGGCTGCGGATTGCGAGCCTCGCCGGCGAAGTGGCCGGGCGCAAAGGCGCCGCCGCGCGGGTGGCCGAGCGGATTCTCAATGAGAACATCGTGACTACAAATTGGAGCCAATCTGTTCAGACCGGCACCGTTGAAGAGGGCGCCCACCAATTTAGCTGGACCTTCCGCAACGAGCCTTGGAACCAAGACACGATGCAATTGCTTTCTGTCGAAGTGAAGTTTACCGCCCAGGACAAGGAATGTTCCGTGCGCATGAGCACGCTCGTGAGTGCACAATGATGATCCCGAACCATTCATCCAGACCCGGTGTTCGCGCCTTCACGCTGATCGAAGTGCTGCTGGCAGTAGCGATTTTCGCCATCGTGCTCGCCGCACTCAATACCGTCTTTTTCAGCGCCCTGCACTTGCGGATGACCACCTCGCGCTCGATCGACGCCTCCCTGCCCCTTGAGCAAGCCCTCACTTTTTTGCGCCGCGACTTGCAGGGCGCGGTGCCGCCGGGGACAAACAGCGATCTGGCCGGCGATTTCAAAAGCGGGGCCGCGGCCAACGGCATTGGCATGACCCAAAATGGCGGGCTGGAGTTTTACACGTCCACCGGAGTAATCAACGACGACGCGCCTTGGGGCGACATCCAAAGAATCTTCTACCAACTGAGAGACCCGGCAAACCGGACTGCTTCGCAAGGCAAGGATTTAATCCGCGGCGTCACGCGCAATTTGCTGTCCACGACCATGGAGGAACCCGTCGAGCAACGGCTGATTGGCGAGGTCGAAAGCCTGGAGTTTGCGTGCTACAATGGCACGGACTGGCGCGATTCATGGGACACGAGCATGGGAGATTCCGGCCTGCCGCAGGCCGTCCGCGTCCGCATTCAACTCGCCGCGAACAACACCGGCAACACTCGCAACCGTCAACCGTTTGAAATGCTGTTACCGATCGAATCGCAGTCCCGCACCAACCAGACCACCGGAGGCGCGCAATGAGGCTGCGCGCCGCCAATAAAAGAAGCGCGGACAGCCTTGTCCGCGTGCGCCGCCATGTCTGCCAGAATAGCACAGACATGGCTGTCCGCGCTCCGAACCAGCGCGGCTCCGTGCTCATCATCGTGCTCTGGATCGCTTTCGGTCTGGTTGCCATCACGCTTTATTTTGCGAATTCGATGAGCCTCGAACTGCGCGCTTCGGACAACCGCGTGTCAGGTGTGATCGCCGACCAGGCCATCGAAGGCGCCGCCCGCTACGTGCGTTACGTGCTCTCGAATTGGGGAACGAACGGCATGGTGCCGGACGTGACCTCGTACGCCCGCGCGGCGGTGCCGGTGGGCGACGCGCATTTCTGGTTGATCGGGCGTGACACAAACAACCCGGTCGGCGCCGGCCAGCTCTATTGCGGATTGGTGGACGAGGCTTCGAAACTGAACTTGAACACGGCCACCAGCAACATGCTCATCACCGCGCTGGAATCGCTGCCGCAGATAAACCTCGATCTGGCGGCGGCCATCATCGACTGGCGGGATACCAACGGCACCGGCGCTTCCCAGACCTACTACGCGATGCTTCACCCGGCCTATCAATGCAAGAGCTATCCCTTTGAGACGGTGGACGAACTGCGGCTGGTTTATGGCGCGGACATGCAGACGCTTGTCGGCGAGGACGTGAATCGCAATGGCATCCTTGACCCTGACGAAAACGACGACAACGGCAACGGCATGCCCGATCCCGGCATTCTGGATTACGTCACCGTTTATAGTCGTGAACCGGGCACCTATAGCAATGGTGTGCTCCGTGTTGACATCAGGATTGTCCGCGGGACTAATGGGCCTTTGGGTTCGCTTCTGCAATCCACCTTCGGCGCCGCGCGGGCCGGTCAAATCCTGGCCCGACCCGGCTTCGTGAACAGCGGTTCTAACGCCGTGTCAACCGTTCCATACGCCAGCCCACTGCAATTTTATCGTCGCAGCGGGATGAGTTCAGACGAGTTCGCACAAATCGCCAATGCCCTCACCGTAAGCGGCAACACCAATTACATCGAAGGCCGGGTCAACATCAACACCGCCCGCCCCGCAGTGCTTGCCTGTCTGCCCGGTTTCACAACCGATCTGGCCCAACAACTTGTGACTTATCGCCAGCTGAATCCCGACAAGCTGACCTCGATCGCGTGGGTCGTGAACGCGCTGGGTCAGAATAACGCGGCTACCCTCCAAGCCCTCGAGGCCGGGGATTACATCACCACGCAGAGTTATCAGTTCAGCGCCGACGTGGCGGCCCTCGGTCCGTACGGCCGCGGTTATCGCCGGACGCGCTTCGTGTTCGACACGAGCGGTGGGACGCCCAGAATTGTTTACCGGCAGGACCTCAGTCATCTCGGCTGGGCGCTCGGCAAAGAGGTCCGCCAGACCTGGCTGGCAAAGCCAACGCAATGATCGATCCAACGAAATTCAATCTGCTGAAACGCCAGAATCCTTCCGCGCTGTTGGGACTTGCGCTCGATGGCAGCCGGCTCGATGGCGTCGTGCTCCGCCGGACCAACGGCTCCTTGCAACTGCAACAATCGTTCTCCGCGACGCTTTCACTTGATCCGCTGACCAATGAACCGGAACTGGTTGGCCGCGAGATTCGCAATCACCTCGACGCGGCGGGTGTACGCGAACGCCGCTGTGTGGTGGGCCTGCCCTTGAAGTGGGCGCTTACGGCGCACACGAAGCTGCCGGACTTGCCGGAGGCGGACGTCGCCAGCTTTTTGCAAATCGAAGCGGAGCGGTGTTTCCCGTGCGATGTCGCAACCCTGTTGCTGGCCACCTCGCGCTGCCAGGCTCCTTCCGGCGAGCGGCACGCAACGTTGGTTGGCATTCCGCGAAATCATGTGGCGCTGCTGGAACGGGCGCTGCGGGCGGCGCAATTGAAGCCGGTGAGCTTTTCTCTCGGCCTGACTGCTTTGCAACCGGCTGAAGCTGAAGCGCCGAACGGCGTCATGGCACTTGCGATTGGCGAGAGCCACGTCGGCCTGCAAGTCACCTGTGGCGGTGGCGTGGCGGCGCTGCGGGCGCTGGAAGGCGCGCTCGAAATTGAAGTCGGCCAACGTCTGCTTCATGCCGACCTCGTCGCGCGCGAAGTGCGCATCACGCTGGGACAGTTGCCCGCGGAACTGCGCGACGCCGTGCGCCGCGTTCGTATCTTTGGTCCGTGCGACCTGGCCCAACAATTGTCCGATGAAATCGAGTTGCGGCTGGATGCGATGGATTTGAAGGTGGAGTTGGTTTCCAGTTACGCTGCNNGCAACCGTGTCGCCTGCCTTCAGCCTGGCCGCTGCAAGGTTGACCGGACACAAATCACGCTTCGAATTTTTGCCGCCGAAGGTCACGGCGTGGCAGCAGGTCGCCACGCGTTACTCCTCCGGCAAGCTTCGAACCGTCGGCGCGGCTGCGGGGGCCGTGCTGTTCCTCATCGCCAGCTTGTTTGGGTTCCAACAGATGCAACTCTGGCGATTGCGTTCGCAATGGTCGGAGATGCAGGCCAAGGTCCATGAATTGGAAACGTTCCAACAACAAATCCGCAAATTCCGTCCGTGGTTTGACGAGTCACTGCGCAGCATGAGCATTTTGAAACAACTGACGTCGGCATTTCCGGAAGACGGCGTCGTTTACGCCAAGACGGTGGAGATCCGCGACCCGAACACGGTCACTTGCTCGGGGATTGCGCGGGACAACCAATCCTGGCTTAGAACCTACGAGCGTTTGCGGGCGGTGGAGGGTGTGACGGACCTGAAGGTGGACCGGATTCAGGGCAAGTCACCGGTGCAATTTACGTTCGACTTTCACTGGGTCGAGGGAGGGAAACATGCAAATTAAGAACCGGCAGCAAATGCTCGCGGTGTTGGCCATCACAGCCATCGCGCTATTCGCCTGCAATCTCCTGGTCATTGTGTNNCGCTGGAAAGCGCGCGCCGCGCAGGTCGTGCAATTGCAACAGCAGGTTGAGGAAGGAAAAAAGCTCCTGCGGCGCGAACCTGGCATCCGCAGCCACTGGGAACAGATGCGCACCAACACACTCCCGAACAACACTTCCCTGGCCGAGCAACAGGTGTTGAAAGCCTTTGACACCTGGACTCAGGAAAGTCGTGTCAGCTGNNCATCACCCCGCAATGGAAACGCAGCGCCGAGGATTTCATGACGCTTGACTGCCGCGTGGAAGCTTCCGGCAGCCTCGCAACACTGAGCCGCTTTCTTTTCGACATCGAAAAGGACGCGATGGCCTTGAAAGTGGAGTCGGTGGAATTGACTGCGCGTGACAAGGACGGTCAGCAACTATCGCTGGGTCTCCAGATCAGCGGCCTGACGCTCAACCCGCAGGAACAAACACCATGAGCCGTTCGCGAAATAAAAACGGATCGAGTTCCAGCCGTTGGCTGGTGGGGGGCATGATCGCTCTAATGCTCGCAACGGGTAATCGTGTCGTCGCCCAGCAAACGAACCCCCCGGCGCGTCTGGATTATTCTTCCTTCAAGCTCATCACCGACCGGAACATATTTAATCCCAATCGCTCTGCTCGATCACCGCAAACCGAAAGAAGAGAAACCCGGAGCGAAGTCAGGACGGAGTCATTCGCGTTGGTCGGGACCATGAGTTACGAGAAAGGTCTTTTCGCCTTTTTCGATGGCACAAGTTCCGATTATCGTAAAGTTCTTAAGACCCAGGATGCGATCGCCGGTTACAAGGTGATGGACATTGCGCCGAATCAGGTGAAGCTGGCGTCCGGCACCAACGAAGTCACTCTACCTGTGGGGATGCAAATGCGCCGCAAGGAGGAAGGCGGGTGGACATTGAGCACGCGGGCCGAGGCGGACTCACCCCGCCCGATTCAATCCACGGCCGCGCGGACAATCTCTCCAACCACCGCGCCGGCGGGAGAACCTCAAACAGTTGCCTCCAACACAGAACCGGCGATAGTTGTAATTGATGGACAACCCGAAAACATTGCGACCAATGTTGAGCCTCAAACCGCATCGGGCGGCAGTGAAAACGACGTACTAACCAGATTAAGGCAACGACGCGAACAGGAGTTAAACCGATGAAAACGATCCCAACCCTCATCTTGCTGGCGGGCCTCTCCGCACGCATTCCAGTCATGGCCGACGAACCATCAACCGCCACGCCCGCCAAGGAAAGACCCGCCGACCAGGTCGCGAACGACGCGCCGGGCGCCGACAAACCGGCGGCACCACCGCTGGCGCCGGCGGCCGAAGTCGCGCCCGCGCCTGCCGAACCGTCAAACGACACGAACGCCGAGGGCGGGTTGCGCCTGAACTTTCGCGGCGCGCCGTTGGAGACGGTCTTGAATTATCTGAGCGAAGCAGCCGGTTTCATCATCGTGCTGGAGACGCAAGTGAAAGGAAAAGTGGATGTCTGGAGCAACCAGCCCTTGAGCAAGGACGAAGCGGTCAACGTGTTGAATTCAGTCTTGAACAAGAACGGCTACGCCGCCATTCGCAACGACCGGACGCTCACCATCGTGAACAAGGACGAGGCCAAGATCAAAGCCATTCCCGTGGTGAGCGGCGGCGATCCGGAAAGCATTCCGAAAACCGACGAGATTGTCACCCAGATCATTCCCGTTCACTTTGTCGAGGCCGCGCAGGTGATGAAAGACCTGCAACCGTTGGTTTCCTCGCTGACGACAATGACGGCCAACGAGTCCGGCAATTCGATTGTGATCACCGACACNNAGTCATCAAAGCCATCGACGCGGGCGCGGAGGACGAAACGCAAGTACGCGTGTTTCAGTTGAAACACCATGATCCCGTCGAAATAGCCAATCTCCTGACCGGACTGTTTTCCGATCAAGGCAATAATGGAGGCGCACAAAGTCCATTTCGATTCGGCGGCGGCGGCGGTGGCCGAGGCAGACGTTAATCACCCCGTAGAGACGGGGCTCGCCCC
>PLJQ01000130.1 GCA_003140275.1 Limisphaerales bacterium | reverse complement strand
GGCGAAGGGCTCCTTGCCGAGCCAGAAGAGCCGGGCCTTAAAGCTCGAGAGCTCGAAAGGGGGGCTGGATTCAAGGGCAGCGACCGCTCCGCGTGTCACAAATATCTGTTCGCTTAAAGTGATTCCAATCGACTCTCCAGCGTCGGCGGAGTCGCTCGGAGCCGCGTTCCAACGTTCAATGCTCTTGACGGTGCTGACTTTGTTACTGGGAGAAAATACAATCCGATCGCCCACCTTGATCGAACCGCTCTCGACGCGGCCGGCGAGGATACGCCGTTCGTCGAATCGATAAACATCCTGGATCGGAAAACGCAACGGCTGGTTTTTGGGAAGTTCGGAGACTTTGAACTGGTCGAGGACGTCCAGGACCGACGGGCCGCGCCACCAGGGCATCTGTTGGCTGACAGTGGCGATGTTGTCCCCGTGCTTGGCGGAAATGGGAACGAAAACGGCAGGCTCGACACCGATCGTTCGAAGCCAAGCCCGATATTCGGTCTCGATCTGATTGAACCTGGCCTGGCTATAGTTTTTCAGGTCCATTTTATTGACGAGAACCGCAATCTGGCGGATGCCGAGAAGATTCAGAAGATAACCATGGCGCCGCGAATTTTCCTGCACTCCTTCGTGAGCGTCGATGAGCAACAGCGCCGCCTCCGCGTTCGCAGCGCCCGTGATCATGTTCTTTAAAAATTCCTTGTGGCCCGGCGCATCGATAATGACGTATTGACGTTTTTGGGTACGAAACCAAATCTGGGCTGTATCGATCGTGATGTTCTGGTCGCGTTCCGATTGCAGGGCATCCATCAGGTTGGCCCACTCGAAGGGCACGCCGCGCCGGTCGGCAATGGCCTGCAACTGTTCCAGCTTCCCTTCGGGCAGGGAGCCGGTGTCGTGAAAAGAACGCCCCACAGACGTGGACTTGCCGTGGTCCACGTGGCCGACGATGACGATTTTGAGTTGTTCGCTGGGAGCGGCAGAAGCGGTATTCATGTGTATCCGTAAAACCTTACATATAGCCATCGCGACGGAGCTTCTCAAACGCATCCTCGCTCTCCTTGTCCTGGGCGCGACCGGAGCGTTCGGTGGTTTTGGTGTGGCGAAGCTCTTCGATAATGTCGCCAACCGTTTTGGCGTTTGATTTAATCGGGAAAGTGCAGGGGGCGCAGCCAAGACTGCGGTAGCGTTCGCCATTTCCGTTTGCAAAGTAGAGCGGAATGACGGGGATGTTTTCGCGCTCGATGTATTCCCAGATATTCAACTCCGTCCAGTGGAGCAGCGGATGGATGCGAATGTGCGTTCCCTTTTGGAAATCAGTTTTGAACTGGTCCCACAACTCCGGCGGCTGGTCTTCGACGTTCCATTCCATGTTTTTGTCGCGCGGGCTGAAATAACGTTCCTTGGCGCGGGTCGGTTCCTCATCGCGGCGGACGCCGACGATGACGCCGGTGAAATGATGTTTTTCAAGGACGGCCTTAAGCCCGTCCTTCTTGAGCGTGCCGCAGCATTCAACGCGGGTGGCTTTGCCATTCGGGTAAGTGACGCCGCTCTTGAGCACTTCTTCATTCTTGCCGACGATGAGTTCGAGCTTCCAATCTTTTACGAGGCGGTCGCGATACTCGATCATCGACGGGATTTTGTAAGTGGTATCGACATGGACGAGCGGGAACGGGACATGGCCGAAAAAGGCTTTGCGCGCGAGCCAGAGGAGCACGGTGGAATCCTTGCCGATACTCCAGAGCATCGCGAGATGTTCAAATTTGTTGAACGCCTCGCGCATGATGTAAATGCTCTGGTTTTCGAGTTTGGAGAGATAGTCCATGGCTGAATTAAAAAACTATGAATTCAAAACTTGAAATGGCAGCGCTCGCCGATGAAGTGAATTTGAATTTTGCATCCGGTCAGATTTGAAAATCAATTTTCTTCGACATAAAGGTATGGATACCACATTCGACTTTGTTAAAGCCAGTCCAACGCCCCGCCCGCTCATTGTCGCCATTGGCGGTTTTGACGGTGCAAGGCCGACAGCCAATGGAGTGGTAGCCGAGGTCATGAAGCGGATTGTAGGGGATCTTATGATCGCGAATGTAATTCCAGACGGCTTCGCGTGACCAATTTGCCATCGGGTTGAGCTTCACGATGTCGCGCCCGGCAGTTTCATCAAAAACATACAGTTCGACGATCCCGATTTGCGATCGTGTATCGGACTGCTGCCGTCGCAGGCCGGTGATCCAGCAGTCGAGTTCGGCAAGTTTGTTTTGAAGCGGAAGAACTTTTCGGACCGTGCAGCAGAGATCGGGATCGCGCTTCCAAAGTTCCGGTCCCTGGGCTTCGGCTTGTTGTTCGACGGTCAGGTCGGGCACGAGCGACTCAATTTTGTAACCGAAGAAATCTTCCAGCCGCTTCTGGAGGTCGATTGTTTCTTGAAAGAGCAGGCCCGTGTCCAGCGTGAAGACGGGAAAGCGCAGATTGTTTTGCCTGGCCAGATGCATCATCACCAAGCCGGCGCCCTGAAAACTGGTGCCAATGGCCGCGCGCGAACCAAAGCGTTTCGACGCCCACGCGAGAATTTCCTCGGCAGGCAAACTGTCGAAGCGCTGGTCAAGCGAACGGACTTCGGTGGATGTTAGCATGGGGTTATGAGTCAGGGTCGGGCAGATCGCCCTCGCTCCAATTTATTCTAAACGATGGCGGCTTCCTTCAACAACACCCTATCGCACCAATCCCCGAACCGTTCCCGGCCGATGCGTTCCTGAACAAAGCGGGCGAATACCGGGCGCAGTTCGGTGACAATGTCTTCACCCTTGACGGTTTCTTTGAAGATGCGATTGAGTCGGGTGCTCGATTCATTGCCACCGAGATAAATTTGATACTTGTTCGGCGCCTTGCCGACGAATCCGATTTCCGCCATGTAGGGCCGCGCGCAGCCGTTCGGACAACCGGTCATGCGAATGATGATTTCCTCGTCCTTTAGATTCAGTTCGGCCAGCAATTGCTCGATCCGGGTCAGCAAGTCCGGTAAACTGCGCTCCGCTTCTGCGAGGGCAAGGCCGCAGGTGGGCAAGGCCGGGCAAGCCATCGAGGCGCGACGGATGACGGTGGCCTGATTTTCAACCGGGATTCCGTGGTCGGCCAGAATTCTCGTGATGGCGTCGCGTTGAACAGGGAGTACGTTGTTAAGAATCAAATTTTGAGAGGGCGTCAGGCGCATCTCGGATTGGAATTGCTCGACGATTAGCCGCAGGGCGGTTTTGAGTTGATACTTGTCGGTATCTTTGATTCGCCCGGTTTCGACGTAAAGACCGAGAAAATAATTGCTGTCGGTTTTCTTATGCCAGCCAAATAGGTCGCCCTGTTTCGTGAATTTGAACGGTCGTGCAGATTCGAGCTTCAAGCCGGTGCGTTTTTCAACTTCGTTGCGGAACCATTCGACTCCGTGATCTTCGAGGACGTACTTGAGACGGGCATGTTTACGATTGGTGCGATCGCCCCAATCACGATGAATCGTGACGATGGCCCTAGCTACCTCTTCAATGCGTTCCGGTTTGATGAAGCCGACGACATCGGCCACGCGCGGGAAAGTTTCTTTGTTGCCATGGCTCATTCCAAGCCCGCCTCCGGCCAGAAGATTGTAACCCAAGAGTCTGTCACCTTCTCCAATGGCGACGAAGCCAATGCAGTTGGTGAAGACATCAACATCATTGAGTGGCGGGATGGCAAATGCGGTTTTGAACTTGCGCGGAAGATAAGTTTTGCCGTAGAGTGGGTCCACAAAATCTTCCGAGGTCTTGTCGGACTGATTGAGTTCGACCCCTTCAACCCAGATTTGATGGTAGGCGCGAGTAACAGGCAGCAACGCTTGGGAAACACGAGCAGCATCAGATTGAACCCGCTCTACCAGAAGGCTCGTCGCGGGAGTCGGAGGCGCCATCACGTTGCGATTCACATCGCCGCAGGCAGCCAAAGTGGTAGCCAGGGCGTCATTGATTCCCTTCATGATTTTTCCCAGGCCGCTTTTCACAACACCGTGAAATTGAAACCCCTGCCGCGAAGTGATCCGCAAGGTGTTGTTCGCGTAATCGGCCGATAGGCGATCGAACACAAGATACAAAGAAGACGGAACGACGCCGCCAGGCAATCGACCGCGAATCATGAACATGAATTTCTTTGCGACCTTGCGCAGATCCCGATCATCTTGTTGGTAAATCCCATGAAACTTAAGAAATTGACCATCGTCCTCGGAGAATCGATCCACCTGCGGGTTGGCAAGCGTTTGAGCAATAGTCCCGGCCAAAGTTGGATTGGCCCCCTTAATCACTTCGTTGTGAGTCACCTTTGTTTGTGGCACGGTTTCAATCATAAGTTAGTTACTAAAGATATTTAACTTTACCAAGTATTCTCAGCCTGTCAACAGGTTTTTGGGTTGCCCAGCCAGTCGGCAAACCATCAAACTTTACGATGAAAATGCTTTACCCTAAGTAAGCTCACCTCAAATATCATCGCTTGCGTTTGCTACTCGGCGGCACAGGCTGCAGAATATGTTAGCCGGGAACCAATTGATCTAGGATGACACAGCAGAAAACGTTCTACTTTGATAATAACGCCACTACTCGAATTGCTCCCGAAGTGGTGGACGCGATACTGCCTTTCTTAAGCAATTATTGGGGCAATCCTTCCAGTGTTTACCGCTTTGGCAACCAATTGATCCAACATCTTGAAGACGCACGCAGCAAGGTCGCTGCGCTCATTAACGCCGACCCACGGGAACTTATCTTCACCAGTTGTGGGACGGAAAGCAACAACTCCGCAATCCACAGCGCTTTGATGACAACCCCCGGGAAATGTCACGTCCTCACGACGGCTGTCGAGCATTCGTCCAATATTAATTTTTGCGAATCCCTGGAGAAGCGAGGTTACGAAGTCACTTTTTTGCCGGTCGAATCGGACGGCGAACTTGACCTTCACTTGCTGGAAAAATCGATCCGCCCGGACACCGCCATTGTTTCGGTGATGTGGGCGAACAACGAAACGGGCGTTATTTTTCCGATGGAAGAGATCGCTGCCATCTGTCGCAGCAAAGGTGTCTTGTGCCACACGGATGCCGTTCAGACACCAGGAAAGTTGAAGATTGATGTTGAGAGCCTCGGTGTGGATTTCCTGTCGCTCTCTGCCCATAAATTGCATGCGCCAAAGGGCATCGGCTTGCTCTACATCAGGCGCCGGACAAAATATCTGCCATACATCATTGGAGGCGGTCAGGAACGCGGACAGAGAGGAGGCACGGAGAACGTGGCCAATATCATTGGCTTCGGCCGTGCAGCCGAACTCGCCTTGTCGAAATTGGAGGACGAAAACACCCGCGTCCGTACACTGCGTGATCGCCTAGAAAACAGCATCCTTGATGCAATTCCCCATACCGTCCGCAATGGCGCCAAAGAGCCACGGCTGCCCAACACAAGCAACATCGCTTTCGACGCCGTCGAAGCGGAGGCCATTCTGATGTTGCTCGATCAAGTCGGCATTTGCGCGTCCAGCGGCTCTGCATGCACAACGGGTTCGCTCGACCCTTCTCACGTTTTGACTGCGATGGGGCTGAACGCCGAGCGAGCGAGCGGCAGCGTCAGGTTCAGTTTGGGAATCTACAACACGAGTGAGGACGTTGATTACCTGTTGAAAAAACTGCCGCCGATCATCGCAAAACTGCGTGCAGTTTCACCTTCGAGTGAAACTCAATCTGCGAATAGTCATCGCAAACCTGTCGCCACTCGCGACCAGCGATAGCAAGACGTCGCCACCAAAAGAGGAATAACCGAGGATCGCTTCAATTGGGAAGAAATCTCTTTCTCTGCATGTTTTCTTAACTTAACTCAAATCACTCGCTCCATGTAAACCACGTCGAGCCAGTGGTCGAATTTGAACCCGACCTGTTTCAACAATCCGACGCGCTCAAATCCGAACCGGGCATGGAGACGGATGCTGGATTCGTTTTTGGCATCGATGAGGGCCACGATCGCGCGCAGACCGCGTTCCTTCGCGCCGTTGATCAATGGCGGCATAAGCAACGTTCCAATCCCCTTCCCCCGGTGGCCAGCGGCGACATATATCGAGTTTTCCGCGGTGAATCGATAGCCCATGCGATCATGGAAGCGGTTCAACGCCGACCAACCCACGACCCCGTTTTGGTCGTTCACCGCGACAAAGACCGGATAACTATTCTTCACATGATCATCAAACCACGCCGTGCGATGCTCCAACGTCCGCGGTTCGTAATCATAAGACGCTGTGGTGTTGAGCACGGCCTCGTTGTAGATCTCCAAGATGCCGGGAAGATCCGCGCGGGTGGCGGGTCGTATGAGCATTGTGAAGGGAAGTGTACTCTTAACCCAGCGTTTCGACTTTGAGCCGTTTCAACACCTTCATCGTGCTGTTTGGGTCGCGTCCAAACAGATCGTGCAGGCGGGTATATTCCCGATAAAGTTGATCGTAGATCGGCTTGGTGCGGAAGTCCGGTTGATAACTTTTCTTCCGCACGCGCGCCATTTTCAAAGCGGCGGCGTGAATCTCCGGATACGCCCCGGCAGCAAGCGCTGCTTGCATCGCAGCGCCAAGCGCGCACGTTTGTTCCGACTCGGCGACTTTGATCGGCCGGCCGGTGACATTGGAATAAATCTGCATCAACAAAGGATTCTTCTGCGCCAGACCACCACAGGCGTAGAGTTCATCAATCGCGACCCCTTTGTTGGTGAACGCTTCAATGATCTTGCGCGTGCCAAAGGCCGTCGCTTCGATCAATGCCCGGTAAATTTCATGCGGTTGGGTGGCCAGCGTGGCACCGATGATCAGGCCGGTTAAATCCGCATCCACAAGCACTGAACGATTGCCGTTCCACCAATCCAGCGCCAGCAAACCGCTCGCTCCCGGTTTGAGGGCTGCAGCTTGCCTTTCCAGAAGCTGGTAAACTGTTACGCGCTTCTTCTTTGCCTGGGCATGAATGTGCGCGGGCACACCCTGGTTTACGTACCACGCAAACAAATCACCAACCCCCGCCTGCCCTGCTTCGTAACCCCAGGCTCCCGGCACCACTCCATCTTTCACCACGCCGCACATGCCTTCGACATCCCGTCGCGTCTCACCCATCAGCAGGTGGCAGGTGGACGTGCCCATGATCATCACCAGTTTGCCGGGCGTCGTGACGGTGCAGGCGGGCACCGCCACGTGCGCGTCGATGTTTCCCATCGCCACCGGTATGCCTTCGCGCAAACCGGTCAGCTTCGCCATCGCCGCCGTCAAGCCGCCAGCCTGGCTGCCGAGCGGGTAAAGTCGGTCACCCAGCTTTTCTGCGACCACGTTTTCCAGCTTGGGGTGCAAGGTTTGAAAAAAATCCCGGCTGGGGTAGGTCCAGCCGCCCCTATCATCAGGGTAAACACACATCGCTTTGAACCCTGCGGCGGACGAGCAGCGTTTCTCTTCCCCGCAAAGTTGCCAGACAATCCAATCGCCCGCTTCGATGAACCGATCGGCGGCGTCATAAACTTCCGGAGCGTGATTGACCGTTTCCAGCAGTTTGGAGAAGAACCATTCACTGGAATACTTGCCGCCGTAAGCCGCAAGAAACGGCTCGTTTCCCTGATGCCCGATTTCATTGATGAAATTCGCTTCGGGCTGGGCCGCGTGATGTTTCCAAAGTTTTACCCACGTATGCGGGTTCGCCCGCCATTTTTTGTCGAAACAAAGTGGCGTGCCATCGGCTTTGGTTGGCAACATCGTGCAGCAGGTGAAATCGGTACCCAGCCCAATGACCTGTTCCGGACCAACTTCCGCCATGCGCAGCACTTTGGGAATGGCAACGGCCAGAACCTTGAGGTAATCGGCGGGATTCTGCAGAGCGGTGTCCGGCAGCAATCGCAGCTTGTCACCCGGCAATGTCTTTTCGATGACACCATCCGCGTATTCGTAAACCGCGGACGCGATCTCCTTCCCGGTGTGAACATCGACCAGCAACGCGCGTCCTGACAGCGTGCCAAAATCGACACCAATGACATATCGCCTTGCTTTTGCGGAACGAGTTCTCGAAAATTTCATGGCGTGCAAGTCTTGCAAAACCGGCAGTCTGAGGCAAGGCACGGCATCAAACGCGATCAACAAATCTTCATAAAACTACCCCCGCCAGAAATTGAGAAAACGCTGGTAGGCCGAGTTCCACGGGTCTTCGTCTTGCGGTTGGAAACCTTTTACGGGGAAAGAATCTCGCACTATATGGCGCGCTGCTGACAGCGATGGCAGTTGACCAAGCGCGATGGCTTGGACCAGAACATTGCCTGTTGCGGTCGCTTCCACCGGCCCAGCCAGCACCGGCAGTTGCACCGCATTCGCCGTGAACTGATTCAGCAACTCATTTTTCGCGCCGCCCCCGACGATGTGCAGCCTTTCGATCCGGTGACCGACCAATTCTTCGAGTTGACGCAACGTTCGGCGATAAAGCAGCGCCAGACTTTCCAATGCGCAACGGACAAAGTCCCCGGGATTTCTCGGAACGGGCTGGGCGGTTTCCTGACAGAACATCGCAATTTTGGCGGGTATGTCGCCGGGACTCAGAAAGCGTGGGTCGGCAGGATTGATGAGTGAAACGAACGGCGGCGCACCGGCGGCAAGTTGTGTAAGCGTCGCATAATCGTAATCCTCGTCGTGCGTGGCCCAACTCCGCCGGCACTCCTGCACCAGCCAAAGGCCAATGATGTTTTTCAGCAGGCGAATTGTTCCTCCGTAACCAATCTCGTTGGTAAAATTCAGTGCGCGGCAACGGTCATTGATGATGGGGTCGGCCAATTCCATTCCCAACAACGACCACGTGCCAGAACTGATATACGCCCAATTTTTTCCGCTGGCCGGAACGCCGGCGACCGCCGCGCCGGTGTCGTGTGAACACGACGCGATGACTTCCGTCGATGTAAGACCTGTTTCTTCAGCCAGTTCGCGCTTCAGCAGACCAAGCCGGGTGCCAGACGGAACGATGGAGGTGAAGATTTCTTCCGGGTAGCCCAGTGCATGGATCAATTTCTTCGACCACGTTTTGGTGCGGGGATTGTATAGCTGCGTGGTGCTGGCCATCGATTCATCCGTTCGAGCAACGCCGGACAGCAAGAAATTGATCCCGTCGCCGACGAGCAGCAGCCGGTGCGCTTGCGCGAGTCGCTCCGGTAATTCCGCCGCCAACTGGTAAAGCGTGTTGAAGGCCATGAATTGAATTCCTGTTTCCTCGAAAATTGTCTCCCACGGCACCTTGCGGTGGACGCTCTCTACGACTCGTGGGTTTCGTGGGTCACGATAGTGGAACGAAGGCGACATCAACGAGCCGTCCGAAGCGAACAACAGGTAATCCACGCCCCACGCATCGCAACCAATGCTGGCGATGGGAAGCCTTCGGTCCCCCGCTTTCTTCAGTCCCGCCTTCAATTCGTCGAACAGTCGCGGAATGTTCCAATGCAGCGAATCACCGGCATTGACCGGTGTGTTGGGGAAACGATGAGTTTCTTCGAGGACCAGCTTTCCATTGCCGAGGGTTCCAAGGATCAATCGCCCGCTTTCGGCGCCCAGATCACAAGCCAGATGGTGCGTCGTCATGCGTCAACACGTTTTACTTCGATTCCGACGCGCGCCGAGCGGCTCGGCAATGCGCTCAATCAAGCCGCACATTCCCGCACAAGTGAACTTCAACTCCCAACTCCGCCAGCGCCGCGGCCTTGATGCGCATCGAACGTCGGGCCTGTTTCTCGTTTGGCGCATAGACGACTTGAATGTGGTTGGACTTGTGGCGCGCCATCATCTGATCACGACTGACCCCATCGAGCACGGCGTGCATGATCGGCCATTGCGGCGTGGTTTCGCGCCAGCGACGTTCCGTTTCCTTGCGCGGCAGTTCGACGACTTTGGCGACACCCAGATCGCAATGCAATTTGCCATCCATGATGAAAATGCGACTCCAAACGATGTGACCGGGCTTTGAGATTCCTTTCAACGTGCCGCCACCAAGCCGAAAATACATTGGCGGCTGGCGCTCGCTGCTGGCGCCTTTGTAGCCGCCGATGAAATGTGCCGGCGGCGCGGCGCCGGAGATGAGGAACACCCAGACGTAATCATTCACACCGTCGCCTTTGTAGTGTTGTCCCCAGCGCAAATCGTGGAGCGTGTTCTCCGGCGAGAAACCGAGTTCTCGCCACAAGTGGTACGTGACAAGGCCGTCCAACCCCGCGCATTCGTCCACTTCATTAAAATGCGGCAAAGCTTCACCCGCGAACAACACACGTCCCGTTCTCACGCACTTCACCGGCGGGCGATCGATGTTATTCAACAATCCCTCCACCAGATCGCTGGCGGGCGTGAGGTCTTTCAGACCTTGCTGGTACTGAATGCCAATCGTCGCGCAACCAAACTCATCGGCGAGGCGCACCGCCGCGATGTACATCTTGCACTGGAGCAAAACCTGGCGTTCGGTCAGTTCTGTCTCTTCATCCGTGCCGAGCGCGAATTTCATTCCCTTCTTCCTGAGCCATTCAAAAACGCCGCGCGCCTCGGCGTCGGCCACCTCGCGCGTGGCGGCAAACAACGTCGACTGACTCAAGCGTTCCTTGAACAAACCGGTGGGATTGAGCAGTTCGTCGGGAATGATGGCGTTGTGCATACCCATGCAACCTTCGTCGAAGACACCCATAATGGCTTTCCGCTTTCTCAATTCACGGGCGAAGCGTCTGCCGAATTGTTCGTCCACCACCGGCACTTTCAAAAGGGCCAGGTCCTTCACATGACTTTGATCGTGTGTGATGACGCCGTTGTTCAACCATTGCCGCAGTCCATTTTTGAGAAAATTGTCCGCGAACTTTTCGCTCCAAATCGTGCTGTATTGAACGCCCATCTTGGTCAGCGACGCATTTAGGTTCAACATGCCGACCAGCCCCGGCCAGGTGCCGCTCCAGTTGGCAACAGTGAGGATCGGGCCGCGATGGGTGAACAATCCAGGCAGCACGTGCTGGCTGTACTGCCAGACGCACTCGGCGACGATCAACGGTGCGTCCGGATCAAGCCGGCGAAAAACTTCGATGCCCACCTTTTGCGAATCGATGAAACCGTGCCGCTTGGTTTTGTCGTAGGCATGAGCGCGAACAACGGTCCAACCTTCGGCCTTCAACGCTTTCGCGATGGCGGCTTCCATGCCGGCCTGGGCCGGCCAGCACTTTTGGTTGGCGGAAAGGCGGAGATCGCCGTTGGCCACGAGATAGACGTGTTTGGGTTTGAGAACAGCAAGAGTTTTCATATTTCAAATCGGTTTCTGAAAGTAGCGAGCCGGTTTCGGAATTCAAAGTTCAAAGTGGTTCGAGGTCGTTTGCCGGGTTCTTTCGCCAGAATTGTGACCTCAAAGTGAACCGATTTCCGCAAACATTCTCACGGCAGGATGGTGTCCTGAATCAATGGCGTCGAGTCCGGTGGCTGATCGGAGATTTCAAAAGCCGTTTGCAAACGGGCGAGCGCGGCAGCGGCCTGCGTTGTGCCGGCAGCGTGTAAGCGGGCAAGGATCGAACCAGCCTTCACTTCTTCGCCGGGTTTGACGAGATGGTCAACGCCCACATCATAGTTGATGACAGATTCCTTCGTCAAACGACCGCCGCCGAGATCACGAATCATTTCTCCGATGGTCCGCGCATCGCATCGGGACACAAATCCCGTCCGGGACGCTTTCAATTCTTTCACGACCGGGGCCATGTGGTCGAGCGCAAGTCTGCGGTTGAAAGCATCCAGGTTTGCGCCTTGCGCCACCAGCATTTCGTCCCACTTCTTGCGGGGCTCACCTGAGTTCAAAGATTCTTCGGCTTGTCTTCGCGCGGTGTCGAGGGATTTGGCCTTGCCGGTTTGAACCAGCAAATGCGCGGCGAAGCTCAGAACAAGTTCACGCGGATCGGTGGCTTGCTCCTCATCTGGCGTGCGGCCATCCACTCCGCGTCCGACGGAGAGAGGGGTTTCGAGAATTGCGACCGCTTCTTTCACTTCCAGCCAGTTTCCGGCAGCTTGGCCAAGCGGGGTGTTCATGTCGGTGAGCAACGCGCGTGTGTTAACACCGCATTCGTTGCCAAGTGCAACCACGCCCTGTGCGAGTTCGCGGGCTTGCTCTTTGGTTTGCATGAACGCCGCCGAACCGAACTTCACGTCGAGCACGAGGGCGTCGAGGCTTTCGGCGAGCTTCTTGGAAAGGATGGATGAAACGATGAGCGGGATGCCGGGCACGGTACCGGTCACGTCCCGGAGGGCGTAGAGTTTCTTGTCTGCGGGCACCATGCGGTCGGTTTGACCGCAGATGACGCAACCGACCGTCTGCACGATCTCGACGATGCGCTCGGTTGGCAGCGCGGTTTTGAAACCGGGAATGGAATCAAGTTTATCGAGTGTGCCTCCGGTGATCCCAAGGGCGCGCCCGGAAATCATCGGCACGCGGAAGCCAAGGCACGCGAGCAATGGCGCGAGAGGGAGCGAAACTTTATCGCCCACGCCGCCGGTGGAGTGTTTGTCCACGAGCGGGCGTTTGTCNNTCGGCGGTGTTCAGGCCGCGAAAATAAATGGCCATGAGCATCGCGGCCATTTGGTAATCGGGAACCTGACCGGCGACGACGGCAGAAATGATTTCACGGAGCTGCTCGGCGGTGAGCGTGTGGCCGTCGCGTTTGGATTCGATGAGCAGCAGGAAGTTCATCTGCCTTTAAGCAGTATCAGTCAGGCTGGATAATCAATATCCAGTTCTTTGGCAATCAACTCGAATCCCTTCTCGTTTTTGAATTCATCCAAAGCTTCCCCCTTGGTGTGAACCTTTTGCCAACCTGATTGTGTGATGCGGTGATGGCTGCGAATCCACTCTTTCTGGAGGGTGTAAAACTCGGCATCTCGGAACCCTTCGAGCACTGGCTTACGACGGTAGAAAAAACCGAGATTTAGGAATACAATGATGAGATAATCAAAGGCGCCAAACGATTTGTCTTTAACCGGAAAAGCACGATCACAATCTGTCTGGTAACGACTCTTCACTTGCACTCGTATTTGTCGCGCAACATGTCGCGGATTTGGGTGAATGCAAATCAGGTCGTAGCCTTCGTTATTTGGTGGTGCTTTGTAGGCAAGAATGTTTCGACGCATCAGGTAGCCGATTGCTAAATGCTCAGCACTCAAAGAAACTACCGGCAATCGTCTGGCGTCACTGTTGCCCATTCGATGAGGCTGAGTTAGCCCAAAAACTTCTTCGCCACGATGCTCGCATTGTGACCGCCGAAACCGAATGAGTTGTTGACGATGGCGTTGACGGTCAATTCACGGGCGGTGTTGGGCACATAGTCCAGATCGCATTCCGGATCGGGATTTTCGTAGTTGATCGTGGGTGGGACGACGCCGGTCTGGATCGCTTTGCAGCAGACGGCCATTTCCACCGCGCCGGCCGCGCCGAGCATGTGACCGGTCGCGCCCTTGGTGGAACTGACGGCGAGTTTTTTCGCGTGGTTGCCAAACACGGTTTTGATCGCCTGCGTTTCGCAGATGTCGCCTTGCGGCGTGGAAGTGCCGTGCGCGTTGATGTAGGAAATGTCCGCGGGATTAAGTCCGGCGTTGCGCAGCGCCATTTTCATGCAACGGGCCGCCCCTTCGCCTTCGGGTGACGGCGCGGTCACGTGGCTTGCGTCGGCGGTGCTGCCGTAGCCGACGACCTCGCAATAAATTTTAGCGCCGCGCGCCGTCGCGTGTTCAAGTTCCTCCAACACGATGACCCCGGCGCCTTCGCCCATGACGAAACCATCGCGATCCCTGTCGAATGGTCGGGAGGCGCGCTTGGGTTCATCGTTGCGCGTGCTCATGGCCTTCATCGCGCA
>PLJQ01000046.1 GCA_003140275.1 Limisphaerales bacterium | reverse complement strand
ATTGTTTCAAAAACGCGCCGATCGGGCAGGTATATTGATGAGCGTGAGCATCGTTCTGTGCCGATTCAGACTTTTTGCAACCCGTCACGCCAAGACCGGCGAGGCCGAGTGCGATCGCCGTAAGCGATGCCAGTATCCATTTCATTTGTGTTCCTTTTGGTTATTGTGTTTCAGTGAAGTTTTATCCGCCCGTTGATTTCATTCTTCGCCAGCAAGGTTGGCTTCGCCGGAGGCACACCGCACCACACGTCGTCCTTGGATTTCCGACGCGCGGCGGTCTTCGGCAAATCTTTCGGCAACTCAATGCCGTCGCGTTTCAAATCCACATCAGGCGCGGCTTCGGCCTGCGTGCCAGGCGGTGATTTATACCAGCCGGGGTCTGAACCGTCGGCGGGAAGTTCTTCGCGCACTTTCAACAAGGTGAACATGCCGCCCATCGTGATGTAATCGTGCTGCCCTTGAACACCAACCATCGGCAGGGAATTCGGCGGCACGGCCATGCCCATGTCGCCCATTTCACCCATGCCGTCCTGTCCCATCGTCATGTAGCCGGGAACGAGCTTGCGGATTTTCTGATTCAAACCCTCAGTGTTGATGTCGATGATATTTCCAAAACGATGCCCCATTTGCGTCATTACATGATGCAGCATGTGGCAGTGGATCACCCAATCACCCGGCGCGTTGGCCACGAACTCCACCGTGCGCGTGCTGCCGGTAGGCATGTGGACGGTCGTTTCCGGCCATTGACCGGCTTCGGGGATTTCCCCGCCGTCGGTCGCCACGACTTTGAAGTAGTAGCCGTGCAGGTGAATGGAATGATGGCTCATCGTGCTCAAGTTGCCGATGCGGATACGCACACGCTCGCCAATTTTGGCAACCAACGCCTGTGTGCCGGGAAAACTCCGACCATTCATCGTGAACACGTTGAAGTCCGTCATTTCGTTCGGGTCAGGGCGACGCGTCCCGACTTCGATTTTCCATTCGCTCAACATCATCGCATAATCGCGGTCGCTGGAGGCGACGCCGGATTCTTCGGATGGATGATGAACAGCCCCATCATGCCCAACTGCATTTGCGTCGCCCTCCTCCAAGACGGGGGCGGACAAGGGCGGCGAGTATCCTGCACGTCTTTGAAAAGCATCAACAACTCGTCCTTCGTCACGCACCCGCCTTCATCCGCCATGTGCTCGACACGTTCCGGCAACGCACGCTGTCGGCCGCCCAGGCCGCCGCGCAACTCGGCCTCTCACCCAGCCGCCTCTACGCGCTGTCCACCGCTTACCTGCGCGCCCAGGCGCAAAAACAAAGTTCGCACTGGCTGCCCGGCCGCTCGGGCGGCAACCACGCCCCACCTTGGCCGCAACCCGTTCTGGACCTCCTCGACAAGCGCCACAACTGTTCGCCGCCGTGCCCCTACAGCTTTGTGGCCTCCGAAGCGCTCCGACTCCATAACTTCAAACTCGACCGCGCTCAAGTCCGCCGCTGGGCGCTCGAAAACAATCTGGCCCATGCCGTCCCGCCCCAAAAAGTTCTGGCGCCAGTGCGCCGCTGGCAACGCCACCACATCGGCGAACTGTGGCAACTGGACGCTTCGCCCCACCGCTGGTTCCCGCACTCCAAGCTCGCCTTCCCCAGGCTCAACATGCTCGACGATTGCAGCCGCCTCTTCACCAGCTCCAAACTCTACGAGCGCGAACTGTTGCTTTCCTATTTTGATTTCTTGCCCGCCGCCTTCCTGGCGCACGGACGCCCGCTGCAACTCTACGTCGATTACCACAGTATCTTTTTTCACCCACGATCCCGACGCGCTTACGCAGTTGGGCTGGGCGCTCAAGTTCTACGACATCAGCCTGCGCTACGCCCCTACGCCGCAAGCCAAAGGCAAAGTCGAACGCGAACACCAGTTCTGGCAGGGCCGGCTGCCGTCCTACTTCGCTAGTGAAAAGATTACCGAAATCGAAGTCGCCAACCGGCCCATCGATGCCCTGCGGGCGCATCACAACGCCCATGAGGTCCATCGGGAACTGCGCCAGACCCCACAACGGGCTTGGCACCAGGCCAAGAAAGAAAATCGTTCGGTGGTGCGACCGGTGCCACGCTGCGCCTGGTGGAACTATGTGTGGCGTGTGCGCACCCCCTCAAGATCGGCACTGATGGCCGCGTCCCCATCGGCACGCAGCGGCTGCGCATGGAACGACCCCCGGGCAGCAAGGTCGTGCTTTGCCTCCATCCTACCGGCCATCATTCCGTGCTGGCCGCAGCCCCCAATCCCGACCAAAAACCTGTGCTGCTCCTCACCAACCACCCAAAATAACCATTCCTGTTTTGTTAACTACAAAACATTCCTGTTTTGAAAACTACGCGACAGCCTCAAATTAAAACCCTATACTTGTAGGGATTTTCTGCGAGTCGAGCGTCGGAGTTTCACCGGAATCTTCACCTGTTTGGCTGCCCTTTCAGAAATTGCCCACTACCCGCTAACCCGACAAGTGCCGATGAGTGCATGCCATTATCACGGCCGGTGCAGGCGGTAGTAGCGGTTGGTGATTCCGCTGCCGATTGTTTGTTGAACAACATTGGTCAGGCCGTTGACGGAAACCGAATTGGTCGTGTCGCTCCACACCGTCGGTGTGCCCAGCAGCTCAGTCTGTTGAAGGATCAGCCCCGTCTCAGAGGTGACCCAACTGAGTGAAACGGTGGCGGCGTTCCACGCGATGTTCAGCGGCGGATAAGGGAGGGCGAATAGATAGGCCGATCCGGCACGAGTTGCACCCGTGTTGTCCCACACCCCGCCGATGATTACCCGGTCGCTCCCTACTGCCGCCACCGACCAAGCGAACCAAGTCTGGCTGGCCGGGGTAGGATTCGTGATGGTGATGAGCAACGTCCCATTGGTGCTGAACAAATACGCCGAACCGGCCTGAAACGCGCCCGTGCCGTCCTGATACGCACCGATGAGCACCCGGGTGCTCCCCACTGCCGCCACCGACCAACCGAAATAGTCGTAAGCCGCCGGGGTGGGATTGGTAAAGGTGGTCAGTAATGTGCCGTTGGTGCTGTACAAATACGCCGCGCCGCCATTCCCCGTGCCACCGTAGTCGATCGCACTGATGAGTAACCGGTCGTTGCCCACTGCCGCCACTGAGGTGCCGAAATTGTCGTTGGCCACCGGGGTGGGATTGGTAAAGGTGGTCAGCAACGTACCGTTGGTGCTGTACAGATACGCCGCCCCGGTCGCCGCCGCACCCGTGTTGTTGTAAGGCGCACCGATGAGCAACTGGTTGCTCCCCACCGCCGCCAGCGAAAGGCCGAACCCGCCGCCCGCCGCCGGATTGGTGAAGGTGGTCTGCAACTTGCCGTTGGTGCTGTACAGATACGCCGCCCCGCCAGCTGTGCCAATGAGCACCTGATCGTTCCCCATGCCCGCCACCACCCAGCCAAAGGCTTGCACGGTCGCCGGAGAGGGATTCGTGAATGTGGTCACCAACGCGCCATTGGTGTTGAACAAATACGCCGCTCCGGCCTGCGCCGCGCCAACGTAGTAACTATACGCGCCGACGAGCACCCGATCGCTCCCCACCGCCGCTACCGATGCGGCGAAATCGCCGGCTCCCGGGGGATTGGTGAAGATGGCCAACAACGTGCCGCTGAGACTGAACAGATACGCTTCCAAGGCACCCGCCGCGCCGACAATCACCCGGTCACTCCCCAACGCGGCCACCGACGCACCGAATATGTCGTAGGCCGCCGGGGTGGGATTGTTGATGGTGGTCAGCAACGTGCCGCTGTTACCTTGGGCGAAAGTCCATCCCGACCACAGCAACAGCGCGAGCAGCAGGGCGGTCAGGCGAAGCAAGGTGTTTCCTGAAATAGAGGTATTTTTCCACTGGCGTCTCATAGGTTTGA
>PLJQ01000056.1 GCA_003140275.1 Limisphaerales bacterium | reverse complement strand
GCAAAATATCGCATAGTAGGACGATCTGCCGGATCATACTTCGTGCAGTTTTCTAAAAGCCCATCAAAATATCCCGCTTGTGGATGAGGGCACTGTTTGCTGATTCGCAATTCCGGAGTGTCCATGCGTAGCGTGCCTTGTGGCGGAAAGCGACCACATGCTAGCACCCACAAAGTTTTTGCCAAAGAGTAAACATCCGCCGAGCCAGCAGGTGTGTCTGCCGCATCTTTCTCCAACTCTGGCGCAGTGTAATTTCGGGACCCTAACGTTTCGCTGTCTCCCGTTTTTGCCTCTTTCTCAGGAAAATCAGCGAGACCAAAATCGCCGATTACCGGAATACCATCCAAGATAAAAAGGTTTTCCGGCTTCAAATCCCGATGCCACTTCTTATCATCATTTAACTTAGCAAGCGTCCGTGCGACAATTTCAATATGACAAACAAGCTCCGGGAACTTCGCAACACCTGCCAGTTCTAATTTCGTAAAGCACTTTGCAAATGGAGTTGTATACCAAGGCCTGTCTTCTTCTGTGGAAACTTTCGGCAAGTAAAAATCAATAAGCGGCAATATGCCAAGCCTACTGGCCTCCTTGTTTAGAAACTTAATCTCATCTCGAAATCTCGTCTCACGCTGTTTACCGAGGTGGCAGCATTGAAGAAATTTGACTGTAGCTATTGTCCCTTCAGGATTTTTCGCTAACCATACGACACCATTCCCACCTCCGTCTATCAACTCCTGTAGAGTCCACTGTCCGAAGCGTTGTCCTTGTGCAAGATTCATGTCCAGATAAGTGGGCCGACCAATGGAGTGTGCATGTCAAACCGTTTATTTGGGCCCAAGGTTTTTGATAATCTCGCGAATCTCTGCGCAAGCGTTCTGTATGCTTTCCTGAAAACAACTCTTCTTTGGTGAATCGTAGAGCAAGGGGGTAACTCCAGCGAGGTCAGATGGCCATTTGATTTTTACCCAGCGCGGGCTGACGATCAACGTTCGTTCACGGGTCAAACCACCCATAAATAATCCGAGCTCGAATAATATGTTATCTCGCGGGCCGAGTACTCGCCTTTTTCGACTTGTCACTAGATCGTCTGGACTAAGTACAAGAATTCCAAAGTCTGAAGCTTCAACTTGTTTGACAAGACTCTCAATGGTTGTCTCGGATGCTCTGAAGATTCCAGGAGTTTTCCAAAGTTTAACTTCAATCGGTGCATTCCTCAACTCCCCTGCGATGGCCTTTGCCACTTTCAGCGCTTCACTGGACGAACCGATGAACATTCTGGGTAAAAGATTCGGTCGCCTTACGAATTTGCTTCTTTCTCTCAGCCGCTTAGCCAATCGCATGGCAATCCCACGCCAAAGAGCCGGAAACCTATTCGCTATCACGATAAAGTCTCGTTCGCAGATACAGGCGACGACTGTGTTCTCAACCGCGCTCACAGTTGCGCTTCGGGGAGCATTATCCACCAAAGCCATTTCGCCGACATGCTCCCCTGATTCCCGAAACAGTCCGATTTCGCGGCCTTTGATAAAAATTGAAACCTTTCCGTGTAAGATAAATAACACGTCACAATCGGATCCATGCTCGCTAATTAACACCTCACCAGGAGCATAAATGCGCGGTTTAACCTTCCGAAGCAATAGTTTGGCAATCGCAGCGTCGTGTTGAACCATTGATTGGTCAAGCAGCGCTTCCAACAACCGCGGTCGCCCGTTCTTTCCGGTAAATCGTTCAAGCATGGAATTTATACACTAATTGATTTTCCGAAAGCTGCCGCTCTGCGTCCACCATTCCGTGCGCCCAATAATCCCAACACTTGGGCCAAGCGTTGATTCCGTTTCGGAACGCAAACAGATGGCGGTTCAAGAGTGAGCGTGTACTATTTAACAACCATTTGGTTGCGTAGTCAGCGGTCAAGCCGAGCGTATAGTGTTCAACCATCACTGGCAATTTCCGCTCCCAATTCAAATTGAATTCAAAGCAGAGACGACCATATTCATCGGCATGCCATTCAGGTAACTTTCTGGTAACCCAAGGTTCAAGGCACATGACTTCAGGAATTTTACAAACCCATTGAGCATTCACATCGAAAACACAAAGCGCTTTTTTCTTGGTCGCAAATTCTTCGTCAGCCAATGGTAAATACCCCGTGACTCGGATCTCTTTTCTATTTCTGTCCTCGATGAGTTTAGAAAAACCATCCAATCTCTCGACGATCCGATAGGCAAGGTTTTGTGTTAATGGCCACTCAATGACTTCGGGAAATTGCACTCCAAGGCCTTGGTTGCGGTACAGGTTTAGAAATGTTGGGCACGAAAATCGGGCTCTGTGAAGCAAGACTGCCGATGCCGGTGCTCCGCAAACTCGCTGTGGTTAACCCATGCGAAATCCAGAATAACGAATTCAGTTCCCGGAAGCTTGCTTGATGCGGGGTATCCAACACATCATGGTCAATGTCATGAATTACTGTATCATCCCCAGCGACCCCGTCGGATTCTTGCGCGTCTAAAGACCTCCCGATTCCCCAACCTGAACCTACCACGAAATCACGATTTCGTCCTGCCAGTGGAGCGATGAGGACGTAGCCGTTGGAACCCTCTTTATTATCGCCACCGGCGATACCAACTGCCCATTTCGCCTGGCCAACGTATTCAGACCACTTGCGATTATGTGGATCCATACTGCTCCGTTGACTATGCCATTCGCTGGCCGCCTTGACCGGGAGGAATTCGCGCGCATCCTCATAACCGGAACCGTTCGGAAGCACGACCACCGTTGCACAGTCTCCAGCCCAAGGTAAATCAATTGTCCTGCCCACGCGCGCGCGAAATTGAGCGGGATAATGCATGATCTTGAGAAACCGCTCAACTAAGGCAATAATAGCAGAATTGCCGCTGGCAAAAGCAGCTTCGATCTGCTTCGAAAAGCCATCCAGGTCGGCGCGGAGTGGGAAACCTTGAACTTTAATCGCCTGTGGAACATTGCCGCTTGCAAAGGAGCTTAGGACACTCTCGTCCGCAAACAATACCTTCGGGGAGTCCCGGATGACTTCCTCAATATATTGATTGCTCTTGGTTGAAAATTGTTCGTCTAATTCAGCAGAAGCCAAATGGGCAACATCGGTCGTCGGATTCAAGACAGGGACATCAATCCATTCTTTTGCATTCGGTGGAGGCAAGAACTGGGCATAGTGCTTGGCCCTCATTCGCAAATTTGCTGCTTTTCCGTTCCTCTTCAGTTCTTTCGCGGGGGCATTCGCCGCTGGGCCAAGAGAAACGATGGAGCCATTAGGTTGCGTGCCGGAGGTTACGAGGATTGCCCGCCCGTGATCGGCTGCCATTTTGAAACCCTGGAATTCGTTTCCCGCTGTTTTAGAAATTCGAGAATATATGGCGTTCGTGAACGCGATCGAGAAGCGAAGAAGTTCTGAAACTGAGTTCGCATCAGCAGCCGGAGAAGGAATCAGCAAGTGAATCCGTTCGCCCTGGACTTCAAGCAGGACAGCAGACGATTCGGAAGCGCATGCCTCGGCAATCAGCGTATATTCTTGTAGTATTCTCAGTAGTCGCTCGGCATCGCGTGCATCTGTTGCTGCGGTCAGCTTTAACGTCAAGTTTAGTTCCCCATATACGTGGAATCCTATAATTGTCAGCGGACGGTCAAAACC
>PLJQ01000003.1:6232-6643 GCA_003140275.1 Limisphaerales bacterium | reverse complement strand
CCTGCTGCGGGCCACGGCCTTGGTGGATCGAGGTGACCATGCAGGCGCGCGTCAGGAAGCGGAAGCAGCGCTTGTTCTTGACTCACAAAACCCCAAAGCCAAAACGATGCTGGCGGACCTTCAGAGACGGCAGGAAGAACTGCTCGCAGCACAAGAAAGAAAACGCGCGGACGAACTTGCCGCAAAGGAGCGTCAAGAGCGGTTGACTCGACCAACGATGTTCTTGCAAACGGTCGGCCAACGATACCTCGACGCTGACTTGTTTGACAGTCACACGATTACTTCCTCGAAAACAGTGAAGGAATTGAGTTTGGCTTTCGTCAATGTGCTGACGAACGGATCACCAGTATTTCAGATTGTGCGTTACGAATGGCCGCATCCTGAGGTATTCACGATTGAAGCCAAACAGGG
>PLJQ01000003.1:0-6097 GCA_003140275.1 Limisphaerales bacterium | reverse complement strand
CTGCAAATTGTGACGCAACGCATTCGAAAAGCGATTGGACAGACTACGGTCGGGGATAAATGAATAAATGGGACCAAACATGATCGCACGCGTGCTATGCGCAAATACTCGCGCTTTTGGGGCAACAAGCCGCCTTCGGAGAAGTCCACACGAGACATTTCCAGACCGGTGACTTGGCGCTCCTTCAACTCATTTTCAACGGAAGTGTAAGATTCCTTCGTGGAATTGCTGAGACTGGGAATGAGCGCGTACCAATGGTCAATAACATCCGCCTTTTTCTTTCCAAATAATACGAACATAACCTCATGCGGGGGTTGTTGCCTGTGAGGTCGCCGATTGTAAGGGTGTCGATGACGGCACTGACCGTCGGTGGGATTTGGACCTTTAATAGGATTTTTGGGGAAAGCGGTCAATGCCAAAGTTCCCATCGGGTTCAAGGAATGCCTGATCGTCGGAGGACATGTCGGCGGACACCACGAACCGNNGGTTTTAAAGTGACCGGTGACAGAGGACAGGTGCGCGAGAATGAAACGTGTATTCAGTTCAAGGTCTTCGAATACGAACATCCACCGGATTTTTATCTGCTCGGCGGATTAGACATCAAAGCGACCCGCGACCTCATTCGCCTGGGCAGTTGATGAAGATCGAGGTGTTCGATCATGTCATCATGGAAAATCAAAACCGATCATCTTTGCAAGAGTTGGGTTATTGTGCAGAGCTCGGCATAAGGGATATTTCTACAGCAGACAATCAACACGCCTCGTCCAACTGGACGAGAATCTTGTTTTAATCGTAACCCTCTATTTACAATACAAATTAGTTTTGTTAAAATATTAGGGAGCGGAAAAATAACAACCTCCAGCCCTCTTGAGGAATGGACTTCCGGTTTGGAGGTTGATTTATAATCAGGAAAGCCGCTTAATATCCTTCAATATGGTTGGCCCAATAATAATCTTAGCGACTCTTCTTCCTGTTGCTTATTACATTTATATTGGTCTTCGGAAAGATTCCAGGGCCGATAGTTTAGACGATTTTTTCATTTATAACCGTAAGGTGAATGCAAAGGATTTCGCAAACACGACGGTGGGTTACAGCCTCCAAATGGCTGCCCTATTTTTGTTTGCAGATTGGGGAATTCGGTACGGTTTCGGGGCCCTTTGGGTCCCAATTTTTTGGGGATTGGGATTTTTTTTGCTCTATCTCGCCATTCCTAAATTCGATTATTTTATTTCGCAAAATTGGACTCTCCACGGTTACTTAAAAAACCGCTTTAACTCGAAAGCGCTTCAGTGGGTCGCCGCCATCGCGACCATCATCGGACTGTGGGGCACTATGATGGTGGAAATTGATTATGCGACTGCTATTTACCAGCCATTTTTTTCCACAAAATTGAGCCTCTTTATGCTCGGAATGGTTTTCTTGGCCTTTGGTTTCGTTTACATTGCCCTTGGTGGCTATAAAGCTGAGGTGAATACGGAAAGAGTACAGGTTCCAGTCGCCTATGCAGCTTTGCTCTTCATCATTCTTTCTCTTGTTCTAAATGTTTATTTCAAAGGCCATACCCAAGCTTTTTGGATTTTGAACGGGTTTCTGTTCCTTTGTTTTGTGTTTATGATCAAAGCGAAGGCGGGGATTGTTCCGGGAAAACCTTTTGCAGATAAACAGCTTCTTATACCGATAATCGGAATTATCCTTCAGTTATTTTTGATGACAATTGCATTGCTCTCTCACCCGACCAGCCCTAATGAGGTAGCAATCTCTTCACTACTTGCCAATCCCCTCGACCAATTGCGAGCTCAAGGTATTATTAGCTTACTAAGTCTATTTTTTGCAAATGCTCTTTGGCAGTTTGTTGATCTTTCAAGCTGGCAACGCGTTTCCTCTGTGAAATTGTCTGACGCCAACGACTCCTCCAGGTATGAACCAATTCGAAGGGGAGTATGGCGAGTTATGGTGGAGTCGCCTGTAAGTTGGGTTTTTGGCGTTATATTCGGCATGACACTAAAATATTCAGGTTTTCTGAATGCGAATGACGATCCGTCGGTCGCGATAGGCAATTTTGTAACAGCGCTTTCAACTCGAAAAGTGTCCATCGCATTCTTCGGGTCTTACAGTTGGTTGCTTTACCCGGTATTGGTAGCCGCAGTGATTGCAATCATGCTTTCGACCGTTCACGCTTTAATCTGTGCCGTTTCCTTCACAGCAATGAATGATCTCCAGCCAATCCGAGCAAGAACACTTAATAGAGCCCGAATATGGACGTTCCTGATCGTGTTGATGGGAGGTGTCCTTTACTATATTCTACGGTTCGTTTCCGAAGCTGGAATAGCAACAGCCCTTTATGCTTTTTACGCAAGCCAGCTCTCACTTTTCCCAACGGTGGTAGCGTCATTCTACTCAAAATACGTGAACAAGTATGCTGCCCTGACTAGCATCGTAACTGGAATCGTTACTGCTTTTGTTTTCGCCTATTCAGTCGTTGAAAAATATCCAAGCCTCTCATTGGCGCCGCCGCTTTTTTCTTTAATTGTAAGTGGAGTCGTTTATCTCGTTGTCTCTTTTTTCGCTAGAAAACATGAGGGAGTAACGTAACATTGTAAAAACCAAGTCGCGTCAATAGGCCATTATGAATAGACGACGATATGACGATGTTGTCAGATTTGTTGCATCAATTCTCTTTGGCACTTCCTTTCGTCAGATTCATTCCCTGATCGAATCTCTCAAAGACCTTGGGTGCGCTAATCTCACTGCTATTTTCACGACAGTTGTCTTTTTTGCAGTTTTCTTCCGCAATGTGCATGGCCTGATTGCTCATGATATTTGGGCAGAGAACTCGCAATACGAACCCATATTCGAACAAAACCCCCGGCATATTGTGCTCCATTTTATATTTGGTTTAGCCGGAGCAATTCTCTCGCCGTATCTTTTTATCTACTTGCTCACTAGCGGTCTTGCCGATAAGAGCGTCATTGCGAGTCCCTCTTGGATTACCTTCTTCCTATTCTTACCTATGCTGGTATATGTGTTTTGGAATTGGTTCTGGTTATGGAAACTTTCACGTCATCCCATTCAATATCCTGGTGCAGAGAGACCGAGATCAAATTCGAGCCTCATCTTCGTTCAACCATTGAGTGATTTTCGAGAGTGGGTGTTAAGAAAGAGCAAGCGATCCAGAATGCCCAACGAAAAGCTTTCCTTGGCTAGTCATGAAGAAGAGTTTCATGCTTACGATGAAATCTTGGATTTTACAATTTTGTGGGTCGTCATTGACTTAGTTTGGATATCGGTGGGTTGCATTTGGTTGTTGTTCCAATCGGGTTCTGTTTCCGACCTTTGTATAATGTATTCGGTTATAGCGGTAACAGTCCTCGCATTTGATTATTGCTCTCATATTTGCTACTATTTTCCTCGTCCTTCCCCACCCCCCTATCACCGGGACACCCACATGACAAATAATTTCTACGAATTTGGAGAGCTATGGGAACACGTCCTGCCAGACGGGATGAGATTTTGTCATTGGGGAGGGAAAGCCTTTTCAAACCATCTCGTTAAAATGCTCGAGGTAAAACCCGAGGACAGGGTTTTAGAATTATGTTGTGGGCAAGGGGGCACGTTGGGACTTTTGCGAGATTTTCGTCAGATTGCGGGTATAGATATATCTCAACAAAAGATAGACTCGGCCGAAATTCACTTAGCAGGCAAGTCAGCAGACTTACGGGTTGGCGATATAAGTGAAGGGTTACCTTTTCCTGATGAAACTTTTACAAAGCTATTTTCTCAGGATGGGGATGCTTGGATGCACCCAGCGAAGCATGTAATTATGTCAGAAATCTCCAGGGTAACCGCTCGGGGAGGTCGCTTCATTTTCCAAACTTATGCGTGTTCAAGCGCAATGCCTGCTCATGCTTTAATTAAAACCGCGAAGTTTTTGCATGGTTTAGGTTACGTTAATGTAGATGTGCCGCAACTCGAAGAAATTCCAAAAATGTTTCAGCTTGCCGGTTTCCGAACAGAATCCATCGTACTTCTTCATCAAATGTACGCACAAGACAATGCTCGAATGTTGAAGCGTTTCGAAGAGAACCAAGGAGCAATGGTTAACAAGTTTGGAAGGACTGCGGTTGAAAATCTTGGAAAGTGGTTGGAATGGGAAAAGAAACTGTTTTTGGAAGGATGGTGGTCGGGAATTCTTGTAACGGCAAAAAAAGATTAAAAGTGCTAGGTGCTCTATTCATCATTGATAATCGCACGGTATCGAAAGCGTCAAACGCCGTCGCTGTTAAACTTGACAGAATTTAACCGAAGTGTAATTTTTTGCAAAAAAAGATTATGCCTCCATCAGGATTTTTCAAGAAACACAGTCATGGAATATCAACTTTTTTACAAGCTTGTGTCGAGGATTTGATTGTAGAAAACAAGGGCATTCGAACTCCTGAACTAGCTATCCAACGTGAGCTAAGGCACATTAAAACAGATATGACTTCGACAAAACGCGGCCCAATTCCAACCAAAGTTCTTGAGCTTACGAGAGGTTTTTATGAAGCTTTATTGAGTAAAAAATCAGCGGACTACGAGGAACTGAAAATAAATTCTCAGAAGTTGATCGGCGGGATAGAGCGTGACATTGAAGCCATAAAAATCGCGGATGCCGTTTAGATCACAGATCACTATTGCTTGACCGTCGGGTTGCGCGCAATCCCGCTCTGAATCCTCTCGCTAACAATTTTCACCCCCCTTCTTGATTCGCGTTTGAAACTTCGCTGCTTGCTATCTGCAAAGTGTTGGTCTTGCGACGTGAGCTTGATGTCGCTCATAACCTTTAGCAACCGGCGTACGTGTTCATTTATTTAAAAAGCCCCGGCCATTTGATTGGTCGAGGCGATGTTTTTAGGACGGGCTAACTTTCGGTTCGAAACAACGGTGTATGCGTTGCGTCCGTAGGCCCGTATGCTTTCTCAATCTGCTCACGCTCGCGCGCAGTGCATTCACCGTCATTCGTCCATTCCTAAAACAGTTTGAATGTGTCCGGTGTGAAGCCGAATTTCTCTTAAGGAATCGACAGCCGTTTGCTTCGTTTCATAATTGGTTACGAATAGAAATAACCAAGTTCCCGAAGTGACGACCGATTCGGATTTCCCATGATGACATGGTCGAGCACTTCAATCTTTAGTAGCTGGCCCGCACGAATTAGATCGCGGGTCACTTTGGTATCGGCTTCTGACGGCGTCGGGTCGCCCGAAGGGTGGTTGTGCATGAGCACAACGGCTGCTGCTGCGCCAGTGATGGCAATGCGGAACACCTCGCGTGGATGAATCAGAATAGTGTCCATCGTCCCGATGGAAACCAGGTGATGTCCCTTGAGGCGCCGACGTGTGTTGAGAAGTAGCACAACGAAGCATTCACACTCAGGATTAAACATGATCGAAGTGGCGATATGCATTTTCCAGTACTCGGCTGCGGTATCCGGCGTATCGCACATTTGCATGTTTTCCGGCGTCGGACAGTCGCGTAGCGCGACAACTTTGAACTCCTTGGGTTGGTATTGCTGTGGCCCTTCCTCTTCGGGTCGAACATCGAGGATGAAATCACAAGCCTTCTGAGCTTGTGCGGCGGCGTGAACGACCAGTTTGCGGTCCTCCTTCAATTGTTCCAACCAATTTTGAATGTAACTGGCCGATTGATCGAGGGTCGTGTTCTCAATCCCGGAATGGCCGCAGAGAAACGCCGCGCCCATTTCAGCAACTAACTCCTCGCGACTGTAGAGATTACTGCCATACTGAACCGGATCAGTAACTTCCTTGCGATTCAATCGGGACACATGCCCGGTGGCGTGCGTCAACTCATGGAACAAAGTGCCGTAATAGGCTTCAGAGGATTCAAACGATTTTGATTCCGGCATAGTCACTTTATCCGCAAGCGGGGAATAACAGGCGCGTCCGCCTCCATGCTCAATCGCCGGGCGACGGGGCATGTTGGTAACGATCCCTTCGCATTTCTCGATCGGGTGAAATGTGCCGTTGGTTTCCGGGGAAGCGGGAATGGTGATTCCTTCGCATTGAGCGACATTAAAGACACTGTGATAGCGCAGAAACGTAAA
>PLJQ01000005.1 GCA_003140275.1 Limisphaerales bacterium | reverse complement strand
GTAGGGCTGTGGTTTGCCAGTGACAAAAAATATGTCGAGATCATGAAGGCGCTTCTCAGAGGCAGCAACAAGATGGGGAAGTTTTCCGAGCTTGATCACGCCGTTACGAATCCCATTGAGCAAAACAGAGATCCTTGGCAAGGGGATTTAGCAGCGATTGGAAACAAGGCGAAGGAGAGCCTTGACGGACAGATTGAATTGCTGACTGGACTTTATGATTCTAGCGAGGGTGAAGCATTGGTTGTCGCTGACACGAATGCGCTGCTATTCAACCCGTCTCTTGAAAAATGGCAATTTGCCGACTACTCACCTTTCACGATTGTGCTGACGCCTTCTGTGATTTCAGAATTGGATCAACATAAGGTAAACCATAAAGTCGAAACAGTTAGGCAAAAGGCTGAGTCGCTGATTCGAAGGATCAAAGACTATCGCCGTCGCGGAAATATTCTTCAAGGCGTTCCGCTCGTGAAGGGAGTAAGTCAAGTCCGAGCTTTGGCTCTTGAGCCCAGTTTCGGAGCAAGTCTCTCTTGGTTGGACGCCGCCAATAATGACGACCGACTGATCGCATCGATGATCGACGTGATGCGTGAGCATTGTAGGTCTGATGTTGTATTGGTAACCCGCGATCTCAATCTTCAAAACAAAGCAGAATTTGCTGGGTTGCCATACGTCGAACCACCTGATCCGTAACACACCTCCTGAAAGTCTCACGGCTTCAGCAGATCGGGTGAATCCCCCATAGCATCGGCCTGGTGTCCGATGCATGATTGGCATCCTTACACTGAAAAGCGAACCGCACATCCCAAGGATTGGGCCGCTACAACCGGGCGGGCTTTTACTAGCCCGCCTTCCTTTTTTCACTCCAGATTCTGCTCTATACGACACTAGGCGTTGCACCGAATAGCGGTCCCGCGCCGCCGCTTGGCAATTCAGAAGTCAAGGACGGACCGAAAGCGTCGCCTCCGAATCTATATGAGAGGAAAAGTGAGGGAGCACGAAATTGCATTTGGATGAATTATCGGCGGGGGGTTATAGCACAACTCCACAAAAATTGCCGAATTTCCTTGCAATCTAAGCAAAAATAGCTTATGCTTATGATTAGTGGGTGAACCGTCGCTTTTATGATTAGTGGGTGAACCGTCGCTTTTGTGGCCGTAATGAGTGCTACATACTCTAGCTACACTACAATGCCCTACCCGGGGACGGCGGTTCACCCACCAATCTTTCCGTCTTACAATGTAAGACAATTCCATCTAATTGCAAGATAATTATTTCATATTGTGGTCCAACCTTTAGATCTTACAGAATTCTGTCTGTCCATTCGGCTTCGTGCCTTCCACCCGTTGAAGGCATAGTTTCCTGCTGGTGAATCACTTATCCTCACTTGCACCTGTGCGGATTCACCGAAAAACCTTAAGCTGGCGACAGGGATCAACAAGGCGCTGTCAGCGGACACCACGAACCNNGGTCGAATTGAACCAGCCAGTCAAATCGCGTAAGTTCACTTTTTCATTCCAAAAATCTCCCGTAACGCTCTGCTAAGGAGCTTTTTGGAATGAAAAAGCTCATTTCGTCTATGCAGAGTCGGTGGCTGGTTCAATTCGACCTTTCGTGGCTGGTTTTGAAGTGACCGGTGACAAAGGCGCTTGCAGCACATGATTGAATCCGGCCGTTTTGCGTCAGGCCTGATGTGGTAGCACCGCGTCTCCGTTTGGGGTCACGCATATTGCGCACCTATGGTAGTAGGCATTGCGAGCAGAGGTATTTCGTGCTGACTCGCGCTCTCATTCCACGCCCAGCAAAGTCTTCGGAGTTTTGAGTCTGAAGGGTGTCTCGATGAAGCGGCATAGGGCTGAGAAGGTGACCCCGAGAAGATGAAAAGCTCGGAAATCTTTGGCCCGTTAGGGAAGCGCTGATTTAATCGGAGTTGGTAATTTTGCCTGAACTTCAGATTTCCAGATGTTGCGTAGGATGTCGCAGGAGCGATTTTGATTTCAGGGGAAGGTGGATTTCGACGGTCGAAACCGAGTCGAATTTTCTGCGTGCCGATTAAATCAGCGCTTCCTTAAGCAAGACGAAGGAAAGGGTGTCGTATCATGCCCCAAGCTCGTTTCAACCAAAACAAGCGTTCGGCTCGACGGAGTTCAATGTTCTCCAATTTTCCTACTCTGGTTTGGAGCTGTCCAATCTGCGCAACCAACGCATTCGTTCGCTCGACCAGTCGCCCCACATAGAACGCGGCAGCCACGCACAACATTATTAAGATTATGGTGCTGATTTTCATGGCTGTGATCGTAGATGAATAGGACACTTCAGTCCAGTGGGAAAAACAGAATGCCGACAGTTCCTCGCTTATGGAAATTAGGGGTTAGGGATGCTGCACATGGCCTCTCCATTTTCTAGCCTGTAGATTTCTCCATCAAGGTCAAAAGCAAAGTTCCTTTGTTGCTTCTGTATGCGTTTGCGTCCGGCGCGACTAGCTTCAAAAAAGCGGTCGACAAACAATTTACATGTATGATTCACAAGCAGCTTGTATTGATCCGAATCATGCGCAACTTCTGAGATTCTGGTTTGATCTGGAAAAAGCGTAACGCCATTGACTTTGCTACTCTTGAGTACTTCTCTAAGCGCAAAATTGATCTGATCTATTTCATACACAACCCCCAGATTAAAAAGCTGGAGCTTGTGCAGAACTGGCTCATTGAATTCTGTGAGTAAAGTCATGGCACTAGTGGTTGCCACCCCAAGTCGGGAACTGAAATATTTTGCCGCATCAATAGTGGCGATTACGTTGCGCTCTCCCAGTTGTCAATCGAAATATCTAACGCCACTTCCGTTTAGGCGTTTTGTTGGGCGGCCGTGGCGGACGAATTAGTGAGGGTTGGTCGCTGAGGAAACTTTTTTCTCGCAGATTGAGCGTCGTCACTTTGCCTCTTTGTTTTGCTGAGGAAATATCATTTGATTGTCCTACCGTTGAATCGCTGCATGGCCCTCTGAAAATCAAAGCTCTTTGCGGATTGCTGGATGCGCCAACATCGGATAAAAGACTCACTTAGGGTTTGAGAAACAGGCAAGAGAATTGAACAGCGATGGCAAAACGGTTGACAGTTTTTTATTCGTGGCAAAGCGACACACCGTCGAACCTAAATCGCAATTTCATTGAGAAAGCGCTACATGAAGCATTAAAGCGTCTGCATTCGGACGCGACGCTCGAAAACGCCTTGCGGGATGCGACAGTAGAACTAGAAAGGGACACCAAAGGCGTTGCCGGTTCGCCGCCAATCGTTGAAACCATTCTGGGAAAAATTGAGGAGTGCGCGGTGTTTGTGGCCGACTTTACATTTGTTGGCGAGTCCAAGGCCGGATTGGTAAATCCACCCGAGAAGCTGCGTCAGTTTCCAAATCCAAACGTGCTGATCGAATACGGTTACGCGCTTCGACATCATTCGCATGTCGCTTTGGTCGGAATTGTGAATACAGCCTTTGGCAGGCCCGATGCCGAATCACTTCCATTTGATTTGCGCCATCATCGGTGGCCGATTACTTACCACCTTTCAGATTCATCTGCTGCCGACAGGAAGAACCAGTTTGAAAAACTAGTTGAAACACTTGTCGAAGCGGTTGGCATGATCCTTGTAAAGCATTCCTCATCGAAGGTTGTAGTTGAGAAATTTGTCCCACAAAAGCCATCAAAGAACGTGGCTCTCTTTTTTGATACACCATCAGACCTTATTGGTGATCGTTCAGAGTCATTTACCATTCCAAATGGTGCGAAGGCATACCTGCGTCTTTATCCATCTAAAGCAACTGCTCCAATCAAGTCGGAACTTGAAGCAAAGAATCTTACGAGCAAAGGTAATCTTCGACCTCTCGGTAGATTGAATTCGTGGGGTTTTGAAAGAAATATTTTTGGGGCTGTAGTTTTTGAGTTAACAGAACCGGGCAACTTATATCATTTTACGCAACTCTTCTTGAGCCGCGAAATCTGGGGCGTGGATGCTCGTGCCTTGAATGCAGATCTCATCCGCGAACGATTACAACAGTTGGGGCGCAACGATTTCATCAGGTATATCCCGAATAGTTACATCGAAGAACATTTTGTTAAGGCACTTCAGAATTATATGGCTTTTGCACAAACACATTTGCAGTTATTGCCTCCTCTGCAAATTGAAGCGGGGCTTACAGGAATCAAAGGTTATCCGCTGGCTATGCAGAACGATTATATTCGGGGTAAAGCGCTTCAAGATACAATTAGCTGGCAAGATGAAATCTCATCTTATGAAAAACCTGCTTGGGAAATACTCGCTCCTTTCTTCAATCGTATTTGGGATAATTGTGGCTTCCAACGGCCAGATCAACAGCAAGCTGCACTTGCCAAAGGTTTTGGTGATCTAAAACCAGTATGAGCAGATCAGCGAGTGGACGGATGTTTCGCTAGAAAGCTCTGCCGACTCGCCCGCTCGTCCCCAAGCCAAAGTCTTGTGAATTTTTGAGCCTGAAGGGTGTCACTACGAAGCGGGTTAAGGGCTGAGAAGGTGACTCCCGAAAAGGCGAACAACCGTTCGCAAATCACGCGGACTTTGTTCATCTCCGAAAATCGTGGCGCCATTTGAGAGTATTCGAAAAAGTGAAGAATCTTCAACAGAATTTCCCAACGCCATTTTCACGGAAGCCAAAAAATCGAAATACTTTGCTTTGCTATTTGCACTTCTTCAGAGCCTCTGATTATGCCGAGTCAGGAAAAGAAAAAAGGGGTGATTCCTCAGTGTTTTGAAGAATCACCCCAACCACTCGGCATTACCCGGAGCTAGTAAAAATAGCCAAGACTCCGTAATGAGGAGTGGCCGGGACTTCCCGTTCCCATGATGACGTGATCAAGCACGTCGATCTTTAGTAGCTGGCCCGCACGAATTAGATCGCGGGTAACTTTGATGTCGGCTTCCGACGCTGTCGGATCGCCCGACGGATGATTGTGCATGAGCACAACCGCGGCTGCTGCGCCCGTGATGGCAATGCGGAAGACCTCGCGTGGATGGACCAGAATGGTGTCCATCGTTCCGATGGAAACAAGGTGATGTCCCTTGAGACGCCGACGCGTATTGAGGAGCAGCACAACGAAACACTCGCACTCGGGATTGAACTGGATCGAAGTGGCGATGTGCATTTTCCAGTACTCGGCGGCTCCTTCGGGTGTATCGCACAGTTGCATGTTTTCCGGCGTCGGACATTCGCGCAGAGCGACAACTTTGAACTCCTTCGGTTGGTATGGGACTGGCCCTTCATCTTCGGGTCGCACATCAAGGATGAAGTCACAAGCCTTCTGAGCTTGTGCGGCGGCGTGAACAACCAGTTTGCGGTCGTCCCTCAATCGTTCCAACCAATGTTGAATGTAACTGGCCGATTGATTGAGGGTCGTGTTCTCAATCCCGGAATGGCCGTAGAGAAACGCCGCGCCCATTTCGGCAACCAACTCCTCGCGGCTGTAGAGATTACTTCCATACTGGCTCGGGTCAGTAACTTCTTTGCGATTCAATCGGGACACATGACCGGTGGCGTGCGTCAACTCATGGAACAATGTGCCGTAATACGCTTCAGAGGATTCAAACGATTTTGATTCCGGCAAACTGACTTTATCCGCAAGTGGGGAATAACAGGCGCGTCCGCCTCCATGCTCAATCGCTGGGCGACGGGGCATGTTGGTAACCACCTGCTCGCATTTCTCGATGGGTTGAAATGTGCCGTTGGTTTCCGGGGAAGCGGGAATGGTGATTCCTTCGCATTGAGCGACGTTAAAGACGCTGTGATAGCGCAGAAACGTGATCTTTTTAGTTTCACCATTCTCTGCGTCCTCCAATATTTTCCAGAAAACGACTGGAAACGATTTCTCACCCTTCTTGACACGGCCGTTCAATGACTGGACCTGTTTGAATGTCAGCCAGAACGGGCAGGTATATCCTGTTGCGTTCAAGAGGAACAAATTGATTCCTCGATATGCTTTCCGGCTGATGAAGTTTTGTGGCGCCTGATGACCTCCTTTCCATGGCCGATGCCAGGGAACGGTTCCGGCTTCCAACAAACGAATGATTCTATCAGTTACGACTTGATACACGTCACTTTTCATATAACTCTCTTTCTTGCCGTCCACCTGTCTAAGCAGGTTGCTTCTGGTTGGGTAACTCTCGCTGGAAGCGCGGACGGCACTTTGGTTTTGGCAGCGAGAGGGAATGGAACGCGACACAGAGAGTGCCGCCTGAAAAAAGGCAACCTCCCTCAAGATGAGAGAGGTTGTTGAATTAGTAGTCTGCGGGGAGCAAAACCGTCGTTGCTAAACGGTTCGCTTCGGTGATGATCCAGAATTTTGTGCCGTTGGTGGCGTGATACACCGACCAGAGGCGCGTCTTTGCGATGAGCGCTCGCTCGTTGGCTTCATTATCACCATCGCCCCAATCACCCGCATGATGACGCCCAATGCCGCACAGGATGTCTTCCCGCGTTAGACGCTCAAGGACATTGGGTGTCGTGACGATTTTGCCGCAGCGAAATTTGGCAATCGGATACGGTGTGGTGCTCATACGTCCACGTAATCCCAAGGATAGACAGGGCGGGTATCATTCGTTGCGCGAAATGCGGCACGAATACCGTTTGGCAAGGCGAGCCAGACAGCGAACGCCAACTTCTGATTGGCGTAGTGTTCAATGCCGCCACCCGCGTAATAGATACGCGCCTGGCGAATGTTCACGCTCATGATGCGCCTCCTGTGGTTAGCCCGTGCATGGGGGCTGTGCCTTGAGTGAGCAAGGCGATGATCCGTTCGGTGATGCGTTCGTATGCGTATGTATTCATGGTGTTTCCTTTGTGGTTGTAAAAGAACCGTTGACTCCTCTACCAGCGTACGGCACTCGGAATTATCATCAAAGACGGGCATCTTTGTCACGGACGGCAAGTATGAAAAAGGAGCGATCCAAAATGGCATCGCTCCGGTGTGTTAACCCTCGCACCGAACAATGAATTGGGGAATTCAGTTCGATGGCCTTATCAACAAAGATGAATCTTTTCGATGCAGAGGTCTGCTTGAGTGTTGCGTGTCAGAGCTTCACGCAATGATCCTCGATCACATCGCCTTGCACTTTGGTTATGCCCTTGAATCCCATGCCCATTTCCTCGTAGTCCAAGAGGAAGATGAGCGTGGGCCATTGTGGGGCAAGTTT
>PLJQ01000179.1 GCA_003140275.1 Limisphaerales bacterium | reverse complement strand
TCCACAAGGATCGTGTCCAGCGTACCAATGGAGACGAGATGATGTCCCTTTACCCGACGGCGGGTGTTCAAAAGAATCACGACGAAGCACTCGGACTCCGGATTGAAGTAAGGGTTGGTAGCAACATGCAACCGCCAATAATCGGCGGCGGTGTCCGGCGTATCGCACATTTGCATGTTCTCCGGCGTCGGGCAGTCGCGCAGAGCGACAACTTTGAACTCCTTCGGTTGGTATGGGACTGGCCCTTCATCTTCGGGTCGAACATCGAGAATGAAATCACAAGCCTTCTGAGCTTGTGCGGCGGCGTGAACGACCAGTTTGCGGTCGTCCCTCAATCGTTCCAACCAATGTTGAATGTAACTGGCCGATTGATCGAGGGTCGTGTTCTCGATCCCGGAATGGCCGCAGAGAAACGCCGCTCCCATTTCGGCAACCAACTCCTCGCGACTGTAGAGATTACTGCCATACTCGACCGGGTCAGTAACTTCCTTGCGATTTAATCGCGACACATGCCCGGTGGCGTGCGTCAACTCATGGAACAAGGTGCTGTAATATGCTTCAGAGGACTCAAACGATTTTGATTCCGGCATACTGACTTTATCCGGAAGCGGTGAATAACAGGCGCGTCCGCCTCCATGCTCAATCGCCGGGCGACGGGGCATGTTGGTAACCACCTGCTCGCATTTCTCAATGGGGTGAAATGTGCCGTTGGCCTCTGATGAAGTGGGAATGGTGATCCCTTCGCATTGAGCGACGTTAAAGACGCTGTGATAGCGCAGAAACGTAAACTTTTTGGTTTCACCATTCTCTGCGTCCTCCAATATTTTCCAGAAGACAACTGGAAACGATTTTTCACCCTTTTTGACACGGGCATTCAACGATTGGACCTGTTTGAAGGTCAGCCAGAACGGGCACGCATATCTTACTACGTTCAAGAGGAACAAATTGATTCCCCGATATGCTTTCCGGCTGATGAGGTTTTGTGGCGCCTGAGCACCTCCTTTCCATGGCCGATGCCAGGGAACGGTTCCTGATTCGAGTAACCTGATGATTCTATCGGTTACGACTTGATACACGTCACTTTTCATATAACTCTCTTTCTCGCCGTCCACCCGGTTGCACGGGTTGCTTTTGGTTGGTTAACTCTCGCTGGAAGCGCGGACGGCACTTTGGTTTTGGCAGCGAGAGGAAATGGGAAGCGACACAGAGTGTGTCGCCTTGGAAAAAAGCAACCTCCCTCGTGACGAGAGAGGTTGTTGAATTAGTAGTCTGCGGGGAGCAAAACTGTCGTTACTAAACGATTTGCTTCGGTGATGATCCAGAATTTCGTGCCGTTCTCGGCCCGATAGACTGACCAAAGGCGCGTCCATTTGATAAGCGCACGCTCGTTGGCTTCATTATCACCGTCGCCCCAATCACCCGCATGATGCCGCCCAATGCCGCACAGGATGTCCTCCCGCGTCAGACGCTCAAGGGCATTGGGTGTCGTGAGAATCTTGCCGCAGCGAAACTTGGCCAAGCATTGATTTGTTTCAGCCATAAAGCCTCCCTTTGAATCCTGGATCAAGTTTGCGCCAGTCACCTTCGGGCTCCAGAGATATTGGGCGTGTGATGAAAAGGTGAATACCTTTGCGCTCCATGAATTCATCGAAGTGCTCCTCTGAATCTTCATCTTCCTTGAATTCGGAAATGATTTGATCGACGCCAGGCTTGTCTTCGCAAACTCTCAGGCTTTGGCCGTCGCCATAGAGGTCAATGATTAGCAGTTTCATGGTCATTCTCCTTTGCTTTGCCATGTACCGTCTGCGGTTAAGAACTGCACGTCACTGAATGAGTCGCTGTTGAGCGAGTCGGGAACGAACTCGGCTTTGGCGCTGTCCACTGGCATCGCGTGAGCGATGTCAATAGCTTCCCCTACCGAGCTCGCCTCGACTTCAACACTGTCGCAAACTTCCCAGTATCGCTTCACCGCGTATCTCATAACGCACCTCCAATCAGGGCTTGCACTTCCTCGGCTGAAAGGTCTTCCGGCCGTGTACTGGTTTTGTTGAAGATGTAAACCTTCACAAAAGCAAACTTCGCCAGTCTCCCGGCGATTTCCTCTCGCGCTTCCTGGCCCGCCTCGTCTTCGTCGAGCATGACGATGATATGCCCGCTCGCGCTCGTGTGCTGACGAATCAATTCCTCCTGCGCTGGCGACATTGAGCTGCCCATGAGGGCAACTACCTTTTTGCAGCCGTGCTGGTGAAGGATCATGCAATCGAAAAACCCTTCGACGATCACAAGCGGTTTATCCGCCGATTCTTTGAATGCTCTGTCGAGATTGAACACTTCCAATGATTTGCGGAAACCCTGTGGGAGTTTGTATTTGGGCGTGTCCTCGGCTGGCTCACCCGGCCAACGGCCTGCATAAGCCACAACACCGCCTTCCGGGTTGTGAATGGGAATCGCGATGCGTTCCGCCATCATGCCCTTGCCGCAATAGCCGACGCCGAAATCAATAATGGTTTCGAGCGTGAGGCCACGTTCTTTCAGGTAAGGATGCTCGCGATCGAGTTTGTCCAACCGAAACTGCAACGGCTTGTTGGGTGTGTTGTTCTCCGGGGCTGGCTTGAATGCCGGCTTTGGTCGTGGGGCAGTGCTGTTCTTTGGAGCTTCACTCGGATGCTCCCCGTTCTCGTCGGAATTGGCCGACATGGCCTCGGGGTCGAGTTGAAACCATTCGATGGCCTTAAGGGCCGCCGCGTGGATGCTGACGTTTTCCATCCGGGCAATGAAGTCCAGGACGTTGCCGCCGTGTTTGCACTCGCTGAAACAATTCCAGATGTTTTTGCTGATGCTCACCCGGAACTGCGTTGGGTTGCTGCCTTTGTGGATCGGACACGGCCCACTAAGACTGTCTCCGCTTTTCTTGAACTGGTCTGAGAGACCGTAATGCTGGAGCACTTGCTCCATGTGAATGGCCGCTTTGACGGCCTTGAAGTCAACAAACGATGATTTGGGCATGGGATTCTCCTATATTTAGTTGTGAGGAACAATTTGCGGCTCACGAAATGAACCGCTTCCAAAATGAATCTTACGGAAAATGAGAGAACCAACTAGACGGCGAGATTTGCCGGATAGGGCAAGAAACCTTAATCCAACAAGCTCCCGGCCTCGCCCAGCTTGCCGGTATGCCATATCGCGGAGAAAATATCAGCGGGGTTTTCCAATACTGTCCGGTCGGCAAACAGAAACAATCCCTGACCGCTTTTCAATTTTGAGCACGCATCAACGAGTGACTTCACCCGCTCGGCACTTGTTGTGACCGTGAGCACCCGGAAGCGATGGAAACCAAAACGGGTGCGATGGATTGACTGTGACCACGTCGCTTCATACGCGAGCAGCTTGCGGTAGAACGAAGTCTGATAAAGAGTTCTACGTATAACAGGCATGGTGCCTCGGTCGGCTTCAAGGAAGAAATATGCGCGGTTGTTATTGCCGCTCTGATTTCTAAATTCCAACGCGAACACTCGATCAGGGATGACACCGAGTTTCAACCGGTTGTTTATGTTTACCTTCCACCGGAATTTTTGCGCTTTACCTGGCAGCAAGATTTGGTTCTCGGTCAGCAATCGGATCGTGCCATTCTTGCGGCAGGCAATTTCAAGCGCCACCATCACGTCTGAAACAAAGAGTGCATGTTCAAGAAACATCCTTCCGACAGAACGATTTTTCTCGCCCCATGAGAGTTCTCGAAAAGAAGGGCCAAGCTCTTTTTTCAGGATTGCCCATCCTTTATTTCCTAAACCGTAAACAATGTGGGATGAGCCGCCTTGATGATAATAGTTGAGTTGCGCGCGCGGGCGTTCCAAGTAACCGTGGTGATACAGCAATTGTAATCGCCGCAAAAGTTGCTGGGAGCTATCGGCAAGAAGGACGACGATTTGTGGAGAACGCAAAAAACGATACTGATGAACTAATCGGATGATTTCACGGTCGCGCTCGGTGAGTTGTATTGGCGCAATCGTGACAGCGCGTTTGAAACGGGGCAGACGGGAGAATTCCATCCCCTCACCATATTGGAGAATAAGCAGACGAAGAAGGCATCATGGTTTGCGCTTAGAGGCAAGTGTGCATGAACTATCAAAACGTGACGGGCCAATGTTCATTCGTGCCAGTTCAACATACCTCGGATCAATGTCGAATCCGATGAACTTCCGAATGCCACACTGTTTGGCCGCGAGCGCTGCGTGCCCCATACCCAAAAATGGATCCAGCATCACGATCTCGAATGTGTATCCGTGAATTTTGATGCAGTTGACGGCTAATTGTGTTGGAAAGGTTGCGGGATGCGGCCTTTGCATTTTGCGATTGCGGATCGTCTTGTAAGGAATGAACCACACATTTCCACGACACCGTACGTCTTGTCCTTTGGTGTGCGCCCAGCGTTTGACATTCGACTTGTCGGCATAAGGAACGCCCAAACGTAACCGATCCAATGGCGTCGTTCCGTTCTTTGTGAGATGAAATACAAATTCATGGCAATTATTGACGAAGCGGCGCGAGTTAATCGGTTTGAAATGGCCTGCTGACAGCATGTCGCCTTTGGCTGTTTCCACACTAATAGATTTAATCCAATGGAACGTATTCTGAAGGACAAAAAGCTTGCTTAACTCGACAATCAATTCATGCGGAAAGACTGGGTTAGATGGCGTCGCGCCCACATTGAGAAAAAATGATCCATTAGGTTTCAAAACGCGTTTTATCTCCGTCGCCCATGCCAGTGTCCAATGCAAGTAATCGTCAGGATTCTTGCAATCTTCGTAGGAGTTGTAGCGAACACCGATATTGTAAGGCGGTGAGGTCACGACTAAATCCACCGACTCCGTTGGTATGTTGCGCATTCCTTGAATGCAGTCCTGTGCCGTCAGAGTAAACTCGGTCTGCAATTGTTTGTGATTTTTCCGGGGCATGGTGATGAATGATTTGATATTTGTAAGAGATGATAGTAGCCGGTCATAAATAAAAAAGTCGGCGCGCTTTGGAGGCGAGCCGACCGTGTGTTCACACTTCGCGGCGCTTAACCAGCGTCCTGGTTCATATTGGCCGCGATATTCAAGCCGGAATCAATAAGGGCCGTCGTCCTGAAACTTCGGCGACGCTGCCGGCGGCTTTGCCTTCAGGATTTGACTGCCAATCCACTCGAAGGCGCGCGCAGCGATGAGGGCTATAACCAAGAGGTCCCTTCGACCGAAGCTTCCTGAATTTTTCCAAACGTCGCCATCTTTATACGCTCGTTGAAATGTGACATTGAACATCGGTCCTTTAACGGTTTCCTGTCGCCAGATGCTCGCACTCACGGCACCATGGCGGATTTTCTGGACAGG
>PLJQ01000066.1 GCA_003140275.1 Limisphaerales bacterium | reverse complement strand
TCATTGATTCAAAAACGCGCCGCGATACTTCTTGAAGGCCTGTTGGTAAGTTGGAGGCAGTTCATCGAACGTCTTTCCAGCATAGTGGACACTGTCAGGAGAGATGTAAGGCGCATCTTGGCTTTCCACTAGCCGGAACTTGTTAATAAAGAACTCATTTAGTGTCGTGAGTCGCTGTTGTCCGTCAACGACATCATTTTTCTCAACGGAAGTAGTGGCATCCAATTGGACTTCAAAGAAAAAGGCAGGGATAGAAAGGTTGTTGATAACAGATTCGACCAAAAGTGATTTAGTCGTTTCTCCCCATTGGTCGCTATCGCGCTGATAATCGGGAATGAGTAACGTTTTATCCCGCAGGTCATTCATAACCACCTCGACCGTCGTAGACTCAGACGTGTTTGATTCGGGCAGCAATGGCTTAATTGGGGTAGTAGGAGTCGTTGCGCTCATAAAATTTATACTTTAATTGGTTTGTCGATCCGATTGAAATCGGCTTGCCGGCATCATGTTTTTTATATTGGATATTTTGTTTCATGTTTGTGTCTTCTGCGCTTCCTTTGCCCAAGTATCTTTGAGCGTAATCGTCCGATTGAAAACCAACTTGCCGGGCGCACTGGCTTTATCGAGCGCAAAGTAGGCGAGGCGCTCGAATTGATAGCGCAGTTCCAGCCTCGCTTCTTTCAAACTCGGCTCGCATTTCACGGTCACGACTTCGAGTGATCGCGGATTCAGGAACGACTTGAAGTCGCCGCCAGCGTCCGGCTCGGGGACGGTGAAGAGGCGGTCGTAGAGGCGGCACTCGGCGTCCACGGCGTGCGCGGCGCTGACCCAATGGATNNACCTCGTCGCACTTGATGATGTAGGCGTATTTGAGGCGCACTTCGCCGCCAGGTTTGAGTCGGAAAAATTTCGGCGGCGGCACTTCGGCAAAATCGTCGCGCTCAATGAACAGTTCGCGGCTGAACGGAATCTTTCGTTTGCCCGAGCTTTCGTCTTCGGGATTGTTGACGGCGTCGAGTTCCTCGGTTTTGTCTTCGGGAAAATTTGTGATGACAACTTTGATGGGTCGCAGCACGGCGAGGCGGCGGAGCGCGCGTTTATTCAAGTCTTCGCGGATGGCGTGTTCGAGCACGGCCACGTCGGTGAGGCCGTTGTATTTTGTGATGCCGATGTGATAGGCAAAGTTGCGCAGCGCTTCGGGAGTGACGCCGCGACGGCGGAGGCCGGAAATTGTCGGCATACGCGGATCATCCCAGCCGGTTACGAATTTTTCGTTCACGAGTTGCATGAGCTTGCGCTTGCTCATCACGGTGTAGCCGAGGCTGAGACGGGCGAATTCGTATTGGCGGGGCAGGGGACGTGGCAAGTCGAGGCTCTCAAGAATCCAATCGTATAGCGGACGATGCACTTCGAACTCCAGCGTGCAGATTGAGTGGGTGACGCCCTCGATGTAATCGCTCAGGCAATGTGCGAAGTCATACAGCGGGTAAATGCACCATTTGTCGCCGGTGTGATGATGTTCGGCGTGGCGGATGCGATAAATCAACGGATCGCGCAACCAGATGTTAGGCGAGGCCATGTCAATCTTCGCGCGGAGCGTGCGAGCGCCGTCGGGAAACTCACCCGCTTTCATTCGTTGAAAGAGATCGAGGTTCTCTTCACTGGAGCGAGTGCGGAACGGAGAATCTTTGCCGGGACGGTCGGGTGCGCCGCGATAGGCCTCGGTGTCTGCCGGCGACAAATCACAAACATAGGCGTTGCCTTTTTCAATCAGTTCCTCCGCGTATTCGTAAAGCTGGTCGAAGTAGTCGGAGGCATGGAAGGGTTCGACGCCGGTTGATGGGTGAGAGTTGATGGTTGATGGTGGGAGATAGAAATCCCGATTGCCATCGCCCGTAATCGATTCTGGCGTTTTGCCCTTTGTCTTCAGCCCAAGACAATGATCGGCCCAGCCGCCAATGAGCCAGCTTACATCCTCGAAGATCGAGTCCACATACTCCACTTCCTCCTTTGCCGGATTCGTGTCGTCGTAGCGGAGATTACAAACTCCGCCGAACTCGCGCGCGATGCCGAAATTGAGGCAGATGCTCTTGGCGTGGCCGATGTGGAGGTATCCGTTTGGCTCGGGCGGAAAGCGTGAGTGGATGCGCGGGTATTTATTCTCGGCGACGTGCCTGGCGACAACCTCGCGGATGAAATCCGAAGGCGCGGGTTGAAGGTTTGTGCCGCCGTCGCGTGAAGGGTTAAGTTCAGCGGCGCCAGTGTTTGGCGATGTCATGTTTTTTTGACGAATTGCGGATCGACAAAAGAAACGAGGCGGCTCGATTCCTACGGGTCCGCATCAGTGATGGGCGCAGCCGATTTTGCCGACTGCAAAGACGAATGCGGCAATGCTGAAAATCAAAAGCCAGGGACTGCCTTTGACAGCGGCCATAAAGATCCCCGTTCCAATTACCCCGCCCATTACCAACCACGTAGCCACAGCACAATATAATTTCATGCAGCCGATCTTACCCGGTTTGGTGTTTGATTCAAGCGCGGTGTATAAAGACTGGATTGTTTTAATCTGCATGCCCGTCTTGACCTGCACAAACCCAACCTTCATCGTTTGGAAAACGATGTTAAAAGTTTTTTGGTCATTTTGGTCATTGTCGATGCTGGCGCTCATCGCGTCGCCATCGGCGGCGGACGGTGAGGACTGGCCGGAGTTTCGCGGCCCGACAGGGCAGGGGATTTCAGCGGAGCGCAACCTGCCCGTCGAGTGGAGCGATGACGCGCGTGGCACTTCGAAAAACATTGTTTGGAAGACCTCCATTCCGGGTGAAGGTTGGTCTTCACCCGTGTTGCGGGAGGGGCGAATCTACCTTACGATCGCGGTTGGCAAGGAAGACGGCGCGAACCATGGGCTAAAAGCTATTTGCGTGGAGGCCGCAATGGGCAGGATTCTGTGGACCGTGGAAGTATTCACTCCTGAAGATTTCGTGCGGATACACACCAAGAACAGCCATGCCAGTCCGACACCACTCGTCGAAGGAGAGCGGCTTTACGTTCATTTTGGGCATCTAGGAACGGCGTGTCTTGATCTGACGGGCAAAGTCCTCTGGCGCAACAACAGTCTCGCGTATCCACCCGTCCACGGCAGCGGTTGCTCGCCCATTCTCGCGGACGATGCATTAATCTTCAGTTGCGATGGGGCGAGTGATCCGTTCGTGGTGGCGTTGGACAAGAACAACGGCAAGGTGCTTTGGAAAGTGAATCGTGAGACGGACGCCAAAAAGACCTTTTCCTTCTGCACGCCATTGTTGATCACCGTGAATGGGCAGAAACAAGCGATCAGTCCGGGCAGCAATGTCGTCTGCGCTTACGATCCGAAAACCGGGCGAGAAATCTGGCGCGTGCATTACGAGGGTTACTCAGTCGTCCCGCGCCCGGTGTTCGGTCGCGGACTCATTTTCATTTCCACCGGGTTCGACCGTCCCGTTGTCATGGCGATCCGCCCGGACGGCAACGGCGACGTGACTAAAACGCATGTTGCCTGGACGAACGCCAAAGGCGCCCCGAACACGCCGTCAATGCTCCTCGTCCGCGACGAGTTGTATCTGCTGTCGGACGCTGGGATCGCCAGTTGTCTGGATGCGAAGTCCGGCAAAACCCATTGGCAGGAACGGATCGGTGGCAACTGCTCAGCCTCCCCGGTTCTCGCGGATGGGCGGATTTATTTCCAAAACGAAGAAGGCTTGGGCGTGGTCATCAAGGCGGGCAGGGAATTCCAAAAACTGGCCAGCAATCCGCTTAACGAGCGCACTCTGGCTTCGTATGCTGTCGGTGACGGCGCGTTCTTCATCCGATCCGAAAAGCATCTCTACCGGATTCAAAGGCAATAATGTTCGGCGGGCACCTAATTCAATTGACCAATTTGGTTGAGTTTCCGCATCGTTGTCTGGATGAGAGTTGCGCAGGGAGTTGATGGGTCGCAATGGCGGCAGCCTCTGTAACCGCAGCCCGGAAACGTGCGTTATGAATGTTGAGCGTGGTAGCATTTAGCCATGTCGGAAGGGGATTTCGATATGGCGGCCTGTTTGGAACGGGTGCGCCAGCAGGACCAGGAAGCCGCCAGAATGCTGGTGACGCATCTCTATCCGCTGGTGCTCAAAGTGGTTCGTTCGCATTTGCCGCGGCGCGTTTCCGAAGATGATCTGGCCCAGGAGATTTTTATGAAATTGTTTCAGCGACTGGAGCAATATCAACCCCGGCAGGCCATCCCCTTTGAACACTGGGTGTCACGCATTGCGGTCAACACGTGCCTGGATGCCCTGCGGTCCCAGATGCGACGACCGGAATTGCGATGGGCGGATCTTTCGGAGGCGGAAGCGGCGTGGCTGGATTTTTTTGTCAGCACAGAAGCAGAGTCGTCTCCGCCGGCTGCCGATGCGGTCGCGGCGCGCGAATTGATGCAAACCTTGCTGGCGGAATTGTCGCCGCAGGATCGGTTGGTGATCAATCTGCTCGATCTGGAACAGAAATCCGTCAAACAAATCAGTGAAATCACCGGGTGGAGCAAGTCGCTGGTCAAGGTGCGGGCGTTCCGCGCCCGGCGGAAGTTGAGAAAACTGGCGGATCAATTTAAAAAGCGAGAGGAAATTTATGAAACTATTCGACCGTAAATGGCAGATTGGCGCCGCCAGAGCGCGCCAGGCGCCCGCGCTGCCGTTGCGCGAAATTCCGTTCGGCTTCGCCACCCGCGTCGTGGCGGAGTGGCAGGGGCGCACACAGGCTGTTTCGCCGGATGCCGTTTGGGAGCGATTGAGTTTGCGCGCGCTGGTCTGCGCCTCCGTGCTGCTGCTGATTTCGCTGGCCTGGAGCAGCTCGCTTTCCGGTGATGGGCAAATGCTGAAACCGTCCCTGGAGCACACGGTGGCGGATCTCTTCTGGATGCTATGAGTTTGTTGCGGCATTGGAAAATTGCTTTGCTCCTGGTGGCGGTCGTTGCCGTCAGTGGGACCGCGGGGGGGTTGATGGGTGTTTGTTACACGAAAAAGGCCGTGCAGAAACGCCACGATCCGACGCAGTGGCACGAAACGGTCATGCGTTATCTGGAATCGAAGTTGAAATTGACGCCGGATCAAAAAACAAAAGTTGAGTTCGCCCTCGACCAGGCCGTGGATAAACTAAAAGTCACGCGAGTTGAAACCATCGCAGCCACGACAAAGACCCTCGATGAATTCAGCGCGCAGATCGAAAAGGAACTGACGCCGGAGCAAAAGGAAATTTTTCAAAAGATCAAAGAAGAGAAGGGCAAAGCAAGCCTCGACCTGCTGAAAATCGAACCGAAGAAGAAGTGAGTGGAAGATGCCTGACTGTCATGGACTGATTTAACGGTTCGCAGTTCGCGGGTTCGATCTGCATGTTGACGCCGAACTTGGGCGAAGGCGAGGCGTATCATGACAACGATTATTCCAACAACGGCGTCGAGTATGAGTTCAGCGATTGGGTGGATATTCAGAGCACGACCGATATCGGCGGCTACAACGTGGGTCGGGTGGAAGGCGGTGAGGGGATGGAGTACACGGTGAATATCACAACTTCGGGCCTCTACAAGTTCGAGGCGCGCTTTGCTTCGTTGGGGAACGCCGGCACGTTCCACATCGAGATCGACGGACAAAACAAGACCTNNCACGTGGACGACTCTGACGAAAACCAATATCGCCATCAGCGCCGGTCAACACGTGATGCGGTTGGCGTTCGACACCACCGGGGCCAATGGCACAGTCGGCAATTACAATTACTTCACGTTCACCGCCACGAGCACTAACGTGCCGGTTTTCCTCTAATCGGCGGGCGCCGTGAACGCCGGTTTTTCGGACGATGCCACCGCCGTCATCAACTTGGGTGCAAAATCCATCACTATTCCGCAGAGCCCCAGCACACGCTTCTATCGCCTCCGTTCCACCGTCGCGACACAGATTCTGAACATTCAAATCGTTGACACGAACGTGGTGATGACTTACCAATAGAAGAATCACCGCGCAGCACACTTGGATTTTTAGAATGACCAGCGTAATAGGAGCGGCATCGGCACCTCAAGGTTGGCTCTGCGTACTCCGCGTGAGGCGAGCAGGAATGGAAAATGCCATTGACGACAACACTTCACTGGAGTATGTAGTCGTGGAGAACCGGAGACCAGTTATGTCAGTCCGAAANNGGAGAGTCGGAAAAGCTGAAGCAACGCAGCTTTCCTCAACAAAGCCTAGACCAGTTATGTCAGTCCGAAAGAAATTAAAGCTGGGGGACGTAGTGCAATTAACCTCGTCAAGCAGTCCAAGAATGACTGTCGTCGGTTACGGCAAGGACGGTTGCGTAGAGTGCTGTTGAGGAGAGTCGGAAAAGCTGAAGCAACGCAGCTTTCCTCAACAAAGCCTAATCGCAATTAAAGAAACACCTCAAAGCAAATTCATGGAGCAGGTTCAAGTAGTGCTCCAGCGAGCTTACGGCAAAGCAGCGACCATACCTCAGGCTGCACGGGAAAAAAGGCCATGAGGATCAAAGCATTCACAGTTATTGTCGCTATTCTTGGAATACTCGGCTGGCGAGCCGAGGCGCAAATTTACGACACGAACAATGTCGTCGTTCAGACTTTTGTCGGCTCCGGCTTCTACGGCTATTACGATGGAGAGGGAACACAAACCATGTTTTACAATCCATCGGCAGTCGTGGCTGATTCACAAAGCAACCTCTTCATTCTTGATTCATCCAATTACCGAATCCGAAAGGTCACACCTGATGGGACGGTTTCGACATTCGCTGGTGGTGGAAGCGGGACTCTACCCGGTTACGGAACAAATGTTTCTTTGTATCCCATTCTCAGTCTTTCCTCAATGACGATTGACCATTCAAACGCTTTGTTGTTCACCGACTCCGCTGACGGTAGAATTATATTGCGCGTAGGAAGTGATGGGTTCGTTTCGAGTTCTGACATCAGCGCAGTCTGTAATTCTTACGGAGTGTGTGTGGATTCTGGAAACAACATTTACATTTCGAGTTTTGGAAACAAAATCTATCGCTATCGAACCAACGCCTTTTGGAGGTATTTGCCGGATCAGGGAATCAAGGTTCAATTGACGGCAATGGAATTTTTACTTCGTTCAACGAGCCTGCGGCTTTAGCCTCCGACGCTGCTGATAATATTTATGTTTGGGACTCCGGCAATCACTTAATTCGCAGAATCAATCAGAACCGGGATGTGGTTACAATTGCGGGCGGAGGCTCAGGAGATGGTATCGGAACCAACGCCTCATTCAATTCCATTGCTGCGATGTGCGCGGATGGTTCAGGAAATATCATCATGGCTTGTGGTTCTTCCATTCGCAAAATGTCCGCGACTACGAGTGTCACGACCATTGCTGGAAGTTTCACTCAAACCGGCTACACCAACGGGGCTGGCAATTTGGCGCGCTTCAATGGTGCATTCGGAGTCTGCGTTTCGCAAGGCATGATCTTCGTCGCGGATCAAAATAACCAACGCATTCGTCAAATTACATTCAACCCCGCGCCGCAGCAGGTTGCTGGTGCGAACCTCGGCTTGGCGACGTACGCGGGGCTTACGATCACCGGATTCGTTGGCCGCACGTATCGTATCGAGTCGTCGCTGGACATGAGCACTTGGAACGCGGAAACCACGCTCTTGCTTACGCAGAGTCCGTATCTCTGGTTTGATCTGAATTCCCTTGGCCAGAAAAAGTTTTATCGGGCGTTGCTGCTGCCTTAAGTTCTCCTTACATTTTCTGCCGACAAACCAATACTCAATTATGAGCGACACAGAACGTATCCAAAAATTAGAAAAAGAACTTCAGCGACTCGCATCCTTGGTGGATCAACTCTCCAGACTGTCTGAGCGGCGGCGTGCAAGCATCGAATCCGCCATACACGGCGTCCAAAACGACTTGGAGATTATCTACGCAAATGTAAACATGCCGGGAATTACATACACTCCAGGAAAGCGGGCTAGCATAGAATAGCAGATGAGCCAACCGAGGTAACGAGGCTCAAAACAATTTCGAAGTTCGAGTTCGGATTTTTTAGTGAGAGCCTCCTCACGTCGGCCGCTACTTTTTTCTAGGCCAGCAATTTCGTCACCACTTCACCGCTCACGTCGGTGAGGCGGAAGTCGCGGCCCTGGAAACGAAACGTCAGCTTTTTGTGGTCGATGCCGAGGCAATGCAGGAACGTCGCGTGAAAATCGTGAACGTGAACCGGGTCTTCCACAATGTTGTAGCCGAAATCGTCCGTCTTGCCCAAGGTGATGCCGCCTTTGATGCCGCCGCCCGCCATCCAGATGCTGAAGCAACGCGGATGATGGTCGCGCCCGAAACTGGTCTTGGTGATTTCGCCCTGGCTGTAGCTGGTGCGGCCAAACTCGCCGCCCCAGATGACCAACGTGTCCTCCAGCAGTCCGCGCTGTTTCAAATCCATGATCAAAGCCGCGGATGCTTGATCGGTCAGTTTGGCCTGACGTTTGATCTCGTTGGGCAAATCACCGTGATGGTCCCAATCGCGGTGAACGAGTTGAATGAAGCGTACGTCGCGCTCGGCCAGTCGCCGGGCGAGCAGGCAGTTGTTGGCGAAGGAAGCTTTGCCCGGTTCCGCGCCATACAGGTCCAGCACTTCCTTTGGCTCTTTGGAAATATCCATCAAGTCCGGCACGCTGGTCTGCATGCGATAAGCCATTTCGTAGGCTTCGATACGCGTGGCGATTTCCGGATCACCCAGTTCGCCAAGCTCCATGCGGTTCAACTCCTGAACCCCATCGAGTAACTGGCGGCGAGTCTGCGCACTGATGCCTTTGGGATTGGTTACATACAGGACCGGATCGCCCACGCCGCGAAACTGAACGCCCTGATGATTGCTCGGCAGAAAACCGCTGCCCCAATAGCGGGCCTGCAACGGCTGACCGCCGCCGCCGGAAACCAGCACCACATACGCGGGAATATTTTTATTTTCACTGCCCAGCCCGTATGAAATCCAGGAGCCCATCGTGGGCCGGCCCGGTTGCTGGTTGCCGGTGGCGAAAAACGTCACCGCCGGATCGTGGTTGATCGGCTCCGTGAACAGGGAGCGGATGATGGCGATGTCATCAATAACTTGGGCGGTGTGCGGTAATATTTCCGATAACTCGCCGCCGGACCTGCCGTGTCGCTTGAACTCGAACGGCGAGCCGACGCAGAGCAATTGTTTCTGACCACTGGTCATGCCGGTGATGCGCTGGCCCATCCGGATCGACGTGGGCAGTTCCGTGCCGGTCAGGTCCTTAAGTTTCGGTTTGTGGTCGAACAGGTCGATGTGCGACGGCGCGCCCGACATGAACAAATAGATCACCCGCCTGGCCTTGGGCGGAAAATGAAGCGCACCCATCACCCCGTGGCTTTGCTGTGCCGGCGCGGCCCCGGCGAACAGATTCTCCTTGAGCAACGACGCCAGCGCGATGGCACCGACGCCGGTGGCGCTGCGCCGCAGGAACGCGCGGCGGGAAATAATTTTTTCAAACTCCGGCTGGTAGAACATGACTCAACCTTTCGTAATCGTTTCGTCCAAGTTCAGCAGAATGTTGCCAATGGCTGTCCAGGCCGCCAGTTCGCTCACGTCCAGACCGGTGGGACGCGGTGATTCGCCGACGCTGAGCAGCGCTTCGGCGGCTGCCTTGTCCTGCCGAAAGTTTTGCAACTGCTGCTGATAAATTCTTTCGAGCGTCTCGAGTTCATTTTTCCTGGGCGGTCGCGCCAGTGTGAGGCGGAAGGCGTAGGTCAAACGCCTGGCAACATCGTCACCGCCGTTCTTCATCACCCGCGCTGCCAGACCGCGCGCGGCTTCAACATACACCGGATCATTCATCAGCACCAACGATTGCAACGGTGTGCTGGTGCGCGGTCGTTGGACGGTGCAGAGTTCACGAGTGGGCGCATCGAATGTGACGAACGCCGGATAAGGCATGGCACGCTTCCAGTAAGTGTAAAGGCCGCGACGATACAGGTCATCGCCCTTGCTTTGAACGTAGGACTGACTGCTGAAACTGTCGCCGAAACCGACCTGCTCCCACAACCCGGGTGGTTGGTAGGGGCGAACACTCGGCCCGCCGATCGTCGGATTCAACAGGCCGCTGACCGCCAGCGCGTTGTCGTGGATCATTTCCGCGTCGAGCCGGAAGCGCGGGCCGCGCGCATAGAGTCGATTCTCCGGATCGCGTTCCACCAGTTCCTTCGTGACCTTGGATGACTGGCGGTAGGTGGCGGACATCAGCATCATTTTTTGCATCGCTTTGATGTCCCAGTGTTGCGCCTTGAATTCCGTGGCCAGCCAGTCCAACAAATGCGGATGGCTGGGCCATTCGCCTTGCACACCGAAGTTGTTGCTGGTCTTCACGAGGCCGACGCCGAAGAACATCGCCCAGAAACGATTGATGGTGACGCGGCTGGTCAACGGGTTTTCGGGAGCGACCAGCCATCGCGCCAGCGCCAGACGGTCGGCGTGAGTTCCAGTCGGCGGAGGCGGCAAACTGGCGGGAACGCCGGGCGTGACGAGGTCGCCCCTGTTGCGAAAATCGCCACGGATGAGGACGTGCGTTTCGCGCGGGTTCTCCAAGTCCTGCATCACCATCGTCGAGGGAATCGCGGCTTCAAACTTGTTCAACTCGTCGCGTTTCGCGGCGAGTTGTTCCATCAACGTCCGAACTTCCGGCACGAAGGTTTCGCGGTAATACCGGGTCAGTTCCGCTTTCTGCGCGTCCGTCCGTTTCTCCGTCGCTATCGGAAGGATGTTGCGAACCTTGTCCGGCAAGGCGGCGAACTCAACCAGCCCGTCGGAAGTGGTGATCGCGAGCCGGAAACGGCCGATGGAATGTTGCTTGAAGTCAGACTCGAATTTCAGACGGACTTTCAGCTTCGTTCCCCCGACGAAGCCAAAAGGTTGTTTGGCGATGAAGACGGCTTCATGATCAAGCTGGTTCGCCGCGTCATAGCCGGCAATCCCCCAGCCTTTGTTGGGTTTTCCTTCCAACGCGGACTGTACGTTGAAATCCGTTTGATTTACATCGGCGACTGCCGACGCAAACTGGACCGGGTATTTGGTGACGGAATTTTTGTCCGCGGCGAAATAATAGGCATAATCTCCGCCGCCGTTGTTGATCTTCAGGAGCAGTTTGTTCTCACCCGCCGCAAGTCGAAGCAGCAGCTTTTCCTGGTCTGCCGCCGCGCCGCGCGTCACATCATTAGCCAGCAGTTTGCGACCGTTGAGCCAGACTTGAATGCCGTCGTCGCTGCCCAATGAGATCATCATCTGTCGGTCTTTCGCGACAATGATCGTGCGGTACAGATAAGTGGCGGAATTATTCTCAGAGCCGAGAGATTGCACCACGCCATCCTTCCAATCCGGCTTCTCCGTCCATCGTAGTTGGCCGTCGTCGTATGTTTTGCCGAGGTCAATCTCATTCTCCGGGACGAAAGCCTTGGCAAAGGCTTCCTTGACGGAAGCCGCTTTGAACGGCCCAAGGACACGCCAGACGCCAAACTCCGGCGGCGACTGCTCCGAGGGCGACGAACTGACCTCCCCAATTTCCGCCTCGGCTTCAAATTTGGTCAAAACAAAGTTGCCGTTATCGCTGCGACTGCTCCTGGCGGGAAAACTTGCATCGGCCAACGCTTCGAGCCGGATACCGGTAATCCGATCAAGCGGAGTTTTCAAAACAACTTCGTAGGTGTCCTTGTCTGGATTGGTGCCGCCGGCGAGAATCGATTTGTCGTCGAGCTTTTTCAGCGTGGCACCGCCCGCCGACGAAAACTCCGTTGGATCGATCGCCGACCAATCAGCAAGCACATTCTTGCGGATGGTTTGTTCCCACGCCACTTGAGCGAGGTCGCGTTGTTTGTGGGGCGCTTCCAACTGTTGCTTCAAGTCGGAGTCCAGCGCCGCCACGTTGCCGCGCAGTTCCTCTGAGCGAACCTTTTGTTTCGGCGACGGCACTTTGATGCTCGGCGCGGGGTTGTCTTTCTGGCCATCGAGGCCCTTTTCAGCGATGGAATTAAAGTACGCGTAAAACCTGTAGAAATCTTTTTGGGTAAAGGGATCGTATTTGTGGTCGTGACATTCGGTGCAGGCCAGCGTGATGCCCAGCCACACGGTAGCCGTCGTGTCCACACGGCCCACCTGGTACTTGGTCAGGTATTCGTCGGCATCGGCGCCGCCTTCGAAGTTGACCATTTCATTACGATTGAAACCGGTGGCGACTTTTTGATCAAGCGAGGCGTTGGGCAACAAGTCGCCCGCGAGTTGTTCGACGGTGAACTGGTCGAACGGCGTGTTTNNCCCGCCACAACCAGATGTCGCGGTTATTGTCGATGTGGTAACCGTTGGTGTCGGCGTAACGGGCGAGGTCGAGCCATAGTTGTGCCATGCGCTCGCCGTACTGCGACGACGCGAGCAATCGGTCCACGAGCTTTTCGTAAGCGTCGGGGGTTTTGTCCGACAGAAACGCATCCACTTCCTCGATCGTGGGCGGCAGACCGGTGAGATCGAACGACAACCGGCGAATCAGGGNNTCCAGTCGTGCCAGAATGAAATGGTCGATGGCATTGCGCGGCCAGGATTTGTTTTTTACAACCGGCAATTCCAATCGCACCGGCGCGATGTAGGCCCAGTGCCCCTGCCATTCCGCACCTTGATCGATCCACTGGCGCAAGCTTTCGACTTGCCCCTTGGTGAGTGCCTTGCCGAATTTGGGCGGCGGCATGTGGTCATCTGCATCCGTCGTCGTGATGCGCCGGAACAAATCGCTTTGCTTGCTGTTGCCGGGGACGACGACCAACTTGCCTTTGTCGAGCGTTTTGAACAGGCCGCCCTTTTGGTCGAGCCGGAGTCTGGCTTTGCGTTTGTTCTCGTCCGGGCCGTGGCAGGCGAAACAGTTCTCTGAAAGAATCGGGCGGATATCGCGGTTGAAATCGACGGTTGCCTTTTTACCCGCCGATCCAGTTGCCGGGAGCGCAGTGGTCGCCGGCAGCGCGAACAAGAGCAGCGACAAAAGCCAAACCCGCCACCGGCGATTGCGCAAACTGCGGTTTTCCATATCAGTAAATCATTCTATCAGTTTGTTTGATACGTGCAAACCTATGTTTTATTCAGGATTTGGTAATCCTTTGCCACCCACGCCGGCCTCGTTACACGGCTTAAAATTTGTCAGAACCGGAGGTTGATTTTAAGCCGAAGCTGTGATGTATTGAGTCGTTGACGCGATCAAACGGCGAAACAGCCGGCGTCGGGCATCAACAATCCAATCAAAAAATATGCAAGCCATCGCCGAAGAAAGCGCCGTCATTCAAAAAACCAGAGAACTTTGCCAGACCCTGCTGGATCAACCCGACGTGCAATCGATGCGGCAGCGGATCGATGCCTTTGTGGCCGATGATCGCGCCAAGACGCAGTACGACACGCTGATGACCAAAGGCCAGGCGCTCCAACAAAAGCAGCAACTCGGCACGCCGCTGAGCAATGACGAGATCACCGACTTTGAACAACATCGCGAGGCGTTTGTGAACAATCCGGTGGCCAAGGGTTTCCTCGACGCGCAGGAAGAGATGAACCAGTTGCAGCAATCCCTCGGTAAATATGTCACCAAGACGTTTGAACTTGGGCGCGTGCCCGGCCCGGAAGATCTTGACTCCGGTTCATGCGGCCACGGTTGCGGCTGTCATCACTGAACAGCGGGGTGAATTCCAACAGAAATATCTCCGAGCTTATCATGTCAGCCGAGAAACGTTGCTCGTTGGGAATTATTTTCGACATCTTTCCGGCGCCGCTTTGCCCGTATGAGTTTCTCAGTACCTCTGGCAACGCGCCGAACGCTGCTGGTGCCGTTGCTCGTATTTTAAGGGACTTACGGTTTCAAGAGGCATTGCGTGTATTTAAAATCCACGGAGGATGGGGTCAACGAGCTTCTTTTTTTGAACAGGCGTCCAACGACGCCACGTTGCTACTCGGGATTCACAACGAGCATCTGCTGCGAGTCGCCAAGAAACCAAACCGCGCCCATCGTTGTCGCCGAACGAATAAAGTAAAATGCGGCGTTGGCGTTAAACGAAGGACGCGCTTTGCTCGCACTGGTGAAGCGTCGTCGGCCAAGTGCGCGTGGATCGCCGATTGACGCTGAACATGGCCACGCACAGGCTCGCTGCATGAGGAGAAACGAAAAACAATTGTCTGTCAACCGGGCAAGCGCCAAAAGAAAGCAATCTTCGATCAGTCTGTGAAGACACGGACACTCAGCATCAAACTCGGTCTGGGAGCGTTGGCCTTTGGGTTGTGCGCGACTTTGCAAGCGGCGTCCCCGGTGATCATGAACATTGGGAGGTCGCCGCGATTGACGATTGAAAGCGAAGTGGGCATCACCAATCAAATCGAGTTCACGACCAATCTGTTTCCGACGGGTTGGACGCCGTTGGCGACCGTGGTGGTTGTGCAAAGTCCCTATTGGTTCGCGGATGTGGTTGATCCGCCTGCGCCCCAGCGCTTCTATCGCGTGGCAGCCTATTCGCCGAACATTCCTGCGCTCACCAACATTGCCTTGGTGCCACTGTTGAAGATTGCGAGTGACGTGGGTATCACCAATCAAATCCAATTCGCGAGCCAGGTGGGTCCGATTCCTTGGACGGCGCTGACAAATGTGGTAGTGGTGCAAAGTCCCTACTTGTTCGTGGATTTTGCCGCTCCGTTTGGTGCTAATCGCTTATACCGGGTGGTGGCCTACCCGCCGAACAATCCTCCTGCGCCCACCAACATGGCTCTGATACTTGCTGGCTCGTTTCAGATGGGGGACAATTTGGACAGTTTGAGCGATGCCCTTCCCATCCACACAGTTGATGTGAGTGCGTTTTACATTGATAAATCCGAGGTGACGAAAAAGCTGTGGGACGAGGTGTATCAATGGGCCATTACCAACGGCTATAATTTCGAGTTTGGAGCTCAAAGTGTGGCGTCGAACCATCCCGTACATTCCATCACGTGGTATGATGCGGCGAAGTGGTGCAACGCCCGCAGCGAGCAGGAGGGGCGCGTTCCGGCGTATTACACCAGTCTTGCTCAAACGAACGTGTATCGGAGCGGGCAGATCAATTTGCAGGCTTATTGGGTACAGTGGAATGCGGGCTATCGGCTGCCAACGGAGGCGGAGTGGGAGAAGGCGGCGCGGGGCGGAGTGGACGGGAATCGGTTTCCGTGGTCGGACACTAACACCATCGCGCACAGCCGCGCAAACTACTTCAGCTTTTGGCAAGGTGAGCAGCCGTTCTATCCCTACGACGTGAGTTCCACCAGCGGCTATCACCCGATGTTTTCGGCGGGCGCAGTTCCATACACCAGTCCGGCGGGCTACTTTGCTGCGAATGGATATGGATTGTATGACATGGCGGGCAATGTATGGGAGTGGTGTTGGGATTGGTGGTCGGACAATTACTACAGTTCGTCGCCGGGGAGCAATCCACTGGGCACTCCGTCTGGCTCGTATCGTATCCTGCGCGGCGGCAGTTGGGCAACTGACGCGAGTGGTTGTCGCACAGCGAACCGCGGCAATGGCACGCCCGAATCTTCGTTCAACTCCATCGGATTCCGTTCCGTCCTCCCCCAAGGTTAACCAACGGTGGAATCAGCCGAGTGCCATTGCTTTGGGTGATACCGAACGTCTGACTCGCGGGCCTGGGGACGAGGCGAAGAGCCGTTCCCACTCGGAAGAGCACTCACCGACTGGAACCCTGGATGCGGGAGAACTGCCTGTCCGGTTTGTAGGGAGGGGGAGCGGCCGCGTACGCGCTCCCCATCTATCTCAACCAACGTCCAGTCGCCATTGCCCGGTCGTGGTTCCGCTCGTTGATTCGCCAACCATCGGCCGTTCACTTTATGGCGATAGCTGCAATTTGGTGCGATCAAACGCCATTCAGTGCATGGAATCGTCCGTCAGACCTCGTGGGTCGATGGCCAGTACATCGTTGGTGCTGAAATGGCTGATCACCCGATGCGGTATGATTTGATAGGCTTGTTCCGGGCCGATGCCGACATCCAATCCGTAGGTGCGATTGGCTGCCGCAGTGAATCCAGTGGAACCGAGTCCGACCCCAATTCCCACAGACCGCCAGTTGACTTCATACGACTGTCGCATGACCTGCAAAGGAAGTACCGTGTTGGCCTCGACCCAGGAGTCGGCACCCCGGACGGCAACCCCGACGAAACGGAAGGAGGCCGGGGTAATGATCAGATTGTTGGAAATGATTTCCTTGGGGCCATAAGATTGAATTCCGTAAGCAAGCGGGATTGGGTTGTTGAGTGAGTTGCGAGTCAGGATCACGTTTGAATCAATCAGCGTGCCCGGGGTGGATGGGAAAAGTGGAGTGCGAACATTCGGGTAGAGATAAACGCCAGAGACGTACCCCATGATAAAGTTACCGGAGATCGTCGCCTTTGAATTGGACGAAATGCCGATATCCCCATTGGGCTCGCCTCCGTCAATGACGTTGCCAACAATGGTGGCAAACGTCGGATTGTAGGTCTGAAGATAAATGGGCTGCGCATAAGGAATAACTTGTCCCCCAACACCGGGGGTCAACCCGTCGTTCTTGACGGTGAGCACCTGGTTTGATGGATTAAACGAAACCACCGTCAGGAAGACATCTACTGCAACCGTGGTCTGCGGCCCCCCGGTGAACCAAGTGCGGAAATTCAGGATTTGCCCGGCGACGTAAGTGCTGGGCATCAGGAAGAGCGGCACCTGGGCGGTGTTTGTCCCATCCGGCGGCGGGATCGTGAACGAACTCGCATTGTATCCAATCAGAGGATCCTCAATTTGGAACACCGCTTCAACTCCCATGTGCCGCACCACGTTGTTGGTAAAGAGCAGGTGAAGCGGGCTGCCGAAGTGAGATCCGTCCTTCCGGATGCCGCCGGGGTTTTTCACCGGATCGATGGTATCGCTTCCGCCATCAAAGAAGTTGTCCGCGTAAACCGCGTAGTTCACCCAGGGATTCACTATGACCTGCACGCCGCCGCCGAACGCGGTCCAGGCATTGGTGGTGTTTGAGCCGTAGGGATTGAGCACCTGGCAGCGGTTGAACCCAAAGTGGGCCAGCTTGCCCCGGAGGTCATAGCCGTCGCTGTAGGCACCGACGGCACCATGACAGTTATCGAAAGTGCAATCCAGAAAATCCACCGCTTCCACTCTCCGCAGATCGTAATTCTTCAGCCAAACCCCGTCCGCGTAATTCGGCGGGCCCGTGGTTGCCGGAAACGGTTTGCTGTCCTTCCTCCAGGTCAGCCCCCGGAAGGTCAACGAACGGAAACTCGCATGGACCACCAGCATACGTGCCCTCAGGTAGCTTACGGTTGAGTAGAGGGAGGCATTGGTATCACCCGTGATAAACAGGTCACGGCCCGCAAGGTCCGCGGTGCCCAGATTAAGAATTTGAAACCAACTCGAAATGGCGTCGCTCGCCGAGAAGGGCGTATTCAGGCGGTACGTTCCTGCGGGAAAATGCAGGGTGTTGTTAGTGGACGAGGCCTCCAGCGCGTTGATCGCGGCCTGAACGGCAGCCGTGTCATCCGTCACGCCGTCTCCCGTCGCGCCAAAATCCTTCACCGATAGCGCGACTTCCTTCAACACACTGACCGTCATCATGACGTTGGTACCCAATGCGTAGGACACGTCCGGCTGCAATATCAAGGTTACACCTTTGCTTGGAGCGAGCACCGCTCCGTCCAATGGGATTACTGGAATCTCGACGGAATTGATTCCCATTGGCAGCGTGACCGTTCCGGGCAATGGCTGATAGTCAACGCCCGGAACGGCGTCGCCAAATACTGAATAATGCACTGTTAAAGGGTTGATATTGCCTGATCGGGTCACCCGGAAACTTCCCGGTGAGCGGGTGGTGACATTTGCAACGGCTGTGCCTGTCTCGAGGTTGATGAGATTGGTGGCGGTGAGCATGGCCGTGATCGTGGAGGCAAGGATCGGCGAATTCGTGCGATAGTTCAGCGGGCCGACCTGGAGTCCGGTGACCTGTTGCTCCCAATCCGTGACGCCACCGAGATCCGTAGTCACATCGGAGACGCTGACACGGAAAAACCGGCGGTTTTCCCGCACCTGCACCGCCACCGTCAACGAGGAAGATGTTCCTTCCAGAATTCCGCCCTCCACAAGCCACGGGCCGGCCAGCGCGTCCACGCTGCTCTGGATTTGGTAGCGCTTTCCGGCCACGGATGGCCAACTCAGGAGCACCGCATTGCCTATGCTGAGACTCTCGATGGCGAGGAACGAGGTGGCATCGAACGGATTTGTGCCGGCGGCGAATTCGTCAATATCCGCGAACCCGTCTCCATCGGTATCCTGGCCCGCCAGGAATGTCCGACTGCTGGTAATGGCGGGATTATCCACCAAGAGGCGCAACCGGAACGCCATAAACGGAAGAGTCGAGTTGGGAACTGCCGCCAGGACGAAATCACCGGTTCCAGTTACGGGAGGCCCTTGGGGCAGCCACGCGGCACCAAAAAGTGACTGGGTGGCTTCAACCTGGTAACGCTTTCCGGCAACGGATTGCCACCGGATCAGGAAAGCAGAGTTCAGAAATTTGAACGATGTCACCCGGAAGACCGATTGACTGTCCTTGGGATCAGTTCCCGCGATGCTCTCTTGATAATTACTCTGCCCGTCCGAATCGAAATCCCCGTTTGGATCAAGTCCCGTGGCGGAATAAGCGGTTTCCCAAACGTCACTCATTCCGTTGCCGTTGGCATCGACCTTGGCATCACACAAGAGTCCGCTGCCCAGGAGAACGAAAAAAATCAGCGGCACACTGACGCCCCGGGATCGGAGCCATCTAATAATGCCCCATACCGTACCGCAACAAACGCGCAACAAGTGACCGCGAGGGTTACTGAATTGAAACATCCAGGCATCATCTTCAGCCCATTTTTTTTTATTGCAAGTTCCAGAATCCGCGACCGTTTCAGAATCCGCGAGCAAAGCAAAGGTTGCGGCGTGCGAAGCGACGAAACGCCCGCGCCGGGGACGGATTGATTGCGGCCGTGACCCGTCGGCGCGTTCCCGGCATGAGGTTGCGGCGGACGTCGAGCAAGCCGCTCTACCCTCATTCGAGTGTTACTCTTTGCGCGCTCATGCCTTTTTGCTTGCCCGACATTCACTGTCATTGGAAGATGTCCGCCATCAGAATTATTCGAAACAAGGCTTCGATGCCAACAACAGAAACACAAACAATTTGCCGTGCTACGCAAATGTTTGGCCTTAACTGGTCGATGCCCTGCCCGAAGGGGCTGGCTTGGTTGTCAGCCTACCCGACCAAAAACTTTATGAGAGCCGCGTTATGTTCAAAGACAAGGTACTGCTGATCACGGGCGGCACGGGTTCCTTCGGGAATGCCGTCGTCCACCGCTTCCTGCACACGGACATCGGCGAGATCCGCATCTTCAGCCGCGACGAGAAGAAGCAGGACGACATGCGGCACGAACTCCACCACCCGAAACTCAAGTTCTACATCGGGGACGTGCGCGATTTCAACAGCATCAACAACGCGATGCGGGGCGTGGATTATGTGTTCAACGCGGCGGCGCTGAAACAGGTTCCTTCCTGCGAGTTCTATCCGCTGGAGGCCGTAGCCACCAACGTCCTCGGCACGGAAAACACGTTGAACGCCAGTGTCGCTAATGGCGTCAAGAACGTGATCATTCTCAGCACCGACAAGGCGGTGTATCCCATCAATGCGATGGGCATGTCCAAGGCCCTCATGGAGAAAGTGGCGGTGGCCAAGTCTCGCAATCTGAAAAAAGGCGAAACCACGATTTGCGTGACCCGGTATGGGAACGTCATGGCTTCGCGCGGATCGGTGATCCCGCTGTTCATCAGCCAGCTCAAGAGCAACAAACCGATCACGATCACCGATCCGGAAATGACACGGTTCATGATGTCGCTCGATGGCGCGGTGGATCTGGTGTTGTTTGCGTATAAAAACGGACGCGGCGGCGACTCGTTCGTCCAGAAAGCGCCGGCGGCCACCATCGGCCAACTCGCAAGGGTGTTGAAGCGCATTTTCAAAAGGACAAATGAAATTCGCGTCATCGGTACCCGACACGGCGAAAAGCAGCATGAAAGCCTGTTGAACCGCGAGGAAATGGTTCGGGCCGAGGACCTGGAGGGCTACTACCGCATCAGTTCCGATACGCGGGACTTGAACTATGCGCTCTATTTCGAGAAGGGTGAAAAGAAGGTCACCGACTTTGAGGACTATACCTCCGCCAATACTCATCGCCTCAGCGACGAGGAACTGGAAGCCATGCTGCTCAAGTTGGATTACCTCCAGCACGAACTGAAAGGCTAAAGCGACGGCTGACCGGGCAGCACCGGCCTTCGCGTCCGCGGCCAAGCATAATGAAAACCATTTTGGTCACCGGTTCGGAGGGCTTCATCGGCCGGAATCTTTGCGTCGCGCTCCGCCGCCAGGGTGGTTTTGAGGTGCTGGAGTTCAATCGCCGCCATCGGCCGGCAGAGCTTCCGAAACTAGTCGCCCGCGCGGATTTTTTGTTCCATCTTGCTGGGGTCAACCGGTCGCAGCAAGAAAGAGAATTCCGGGACGGCAACGCCTTGCTCACCCGCCGTTTGTGCGATGAGCTTGCGACCGCTGGTCGCCGCGCACCGTTGGTGTTTAGTTCCTCCATTCAAGCGGAATTGGACAATCCCTACGGGCGCAGCAAACGGGACGCGGAGGAGGCCGTGCTTGATTACCACCGCCAGAGCCGTGCCCCGGTCTATATTTATCGGTTTCCAAATGTCTTCGGCAAATGGAGCCGGCCCCAGTACAATACCGTGGTGGCGACGTTCTGCGACAACATCAGTCGAGGTTTGCCGGTTCAGGTCAGCAACCGCGCGAACCCGATTCAGTTCGTTTACATTGACGACATCGTCCGTGCGTTCCTGGACATTGCGTCGCGGTCGGAGCACGACTCGTCCGTCACGCAGTATGAAATACAGCCGATTTATTCCATCACGGTAGGAGAGCTTCATGACCTGATCTTGTCGTTCCGGGAGGGAAGGGAGAATTCCTTGCTTCCCAATCTTGCGAACCCATTGGTCAAATATTTGTATTCCACCTACGTTTCTTTTTCCGACGTCCACAAGTTAGCCTATGGTGTGGATCTCAAGACGGACGATCGCGGATGGCTGTTTGAATTGATCAAGTCGCCCCACGCGGGACAGATTTTTGTTT
>PLJQ01000115.1 GCA_003140275.1 Limisphaerales bacterium | reverse complement strand
AGATTTAAGCCATATCAACGAAATGACCAAGCAGCGAATTGGAACGAATTCTTCGTCTGGAATCCACATGTATGACAACCGAGTTAATGTCCCACTATTGGAATAGTCATATTTACAGAACTGTCTGGCCAGATATTTATACCAGCATGACCAAATCTTGCGCCAAACGACACCTCCAGCAAGGCCATCTCAAATCCAAATTAAGACACGACCGGAAATTGCGCTACGTTGACTTTTGTTTCGATTCGAGCACACTCCCACAATGATTGTGGGCTTGTTTTTGAATGTTTAGTCCTCTCGCTCCATCGCGTTTTCGGAGGATAAAATCCGCGCTGTTTTTGCCGGGGTTGTTCCTCACGTTTTCGTTAAAAGCTGCCGGGTTGTCCGCGCCGGCAGGTGATACACCGGGCGTTCCCCGAACGGGCGCGCCGGGTTTAACGGAGAACGTCGCTGCCATCATGGCCCGCGAGGCGGTTCGGGGTCCTCAAGCCTCCGGCGAAGCCCGGCCTGTCAAGCCAGGATTTGGTCGCGGCGCAGAGAATGTTCCGCAAAATCCTGAAGCGCCGCTGACGTCTCATTGGCCTTTGTCCGGAGCGTCGGGTCCCGCCCCGACGGCGACTGGCCCGCTCAATCCACAGACGGTCGGGACGAGCTTTCTGGGAGCGCAGCTTTCCGACACCATCGGCTACATCCCGCCCGACAGCATGGCCGACGTGGGCACGGATCAAATCGTGGTTTGCGTCAACGGGCGCATCCGCAGCTTTACCAGGAACGGAGTCGCAGATGGCGCCTTGGACACGACCACGGATAATTTCTTTGCCGCCGTGCTTGGGGGCAGCAGTACGAGCGACCCGCGAGTACGCTTCGACCGCCTCTCCGGCCGATGGTTCATCACGATGATTACGGTCAACACGCCCAACTTCGTTCTGATCGCCGTCAGTTCCGGATCGACGATCGCCAGCGCTTCGAGCTTCACCTTTTTTTCGTTTCAGGCTGACCCCAGCAATTTTGGCGACTACGACACGCTCGGAGTGGATGCCAACGCCCTGTACATTGGCGTCAACGTATTCAGGGGAAACACCTTTGTGAACACCACGGGCTTCGTCGTCAATAAAGCCAACCTTCTCAGCGGCACGCTGACGGTAACCCCGTTCACGTCCCTGATCACAACCACAGGCCGCCATCATCCGATAACGCAAGGTCCCTTTACGCCGCAAGGCGTGAACAACGACGATCCGGCCGCCACCGAAGGTTACTTCATCGGCGTGGATCAGGGTTCGTTTGGAACGCTGGTCGTGCTGCGGATTTCCAATCCCGGCGGCACGCCGTCGATTTCAGGCAACATCCTGATCACCGTTCCCGCCACCGGCAACCCGTTGGGCAGTGTGCCAGCCCTCGGCAGCACTCAAGGCCTTGACGACCTTGATGACCGGCTGTTCGCCACGCGGATGCACAACGGAAGTCTGTGGACGGCGCATAACATTCAAGTGGACGGCAGCGGTAACGCCAGCGGCACGGGAGGACGCGACGGCTCGCGTTGGTATCAGATCACCAACCTGACCGGCACGCCCGCGCTGGCCCAATCCGGCACGCTCTTTGATTCTGCGGGCAGCAACCCGCGCAACTTCTGGATTCCCAGTTGCGCCATGTCCGGCCAGGGGCACATGGCGCTCGGCTGCAGTGTTGCCGGAAACAATGAACCCGCCGAGATTGCCACGGCGGGCCGGCTCGCGGGCGACCCGCCCGGCACCCTCCAGTCGCCGCTGACCGCCGTGACCAGCAGCAGCACGTATAACATCGGCGCCCAAAACAACATATACCGCTGGGGGGACTTTTCCGTGACCACCGTCGATCCCAAAGACGACATGACGATGTGGACGGTGCAGGAATATTGCAATGCGAACGATTCCTGGGGCGTCCGGGTCATCAAACTCCTGGCTCCCCCTCCCGCGACGCCGGCCAATTGTTCGCCCTCGACCGTGACCCAAGGCGTCGCCAACGTCAGTGTGACGATCCTTGGCTCGCCGGCAAACGGCGCCGGATTCTTTGATCCCGGAACAAGTTTTCCGAATCATATCACCGCCGCTGTGAATGGCGGCGGAGTCACAGTCAACAGCGTGACTTACAACAACCCCACGAATATTAGTGTTCTTTTGACCGTGGCTAGTAATGCCACCGCCGTTGCCAGAACCGTTACGGTGACAAACCCGGACGGCCAATCCGCAACCAGCGCCTCAGGCATTCTGACGATTGCGGCGGCGGTTTCGACCAATCAGCCGCCAACCTTGGCTCCAATATCGAATCAGACCATGGCCGTGGGAATGATTTTGACGATCACCAATGTGGCCAGCGATTCCGACGGGGACCAACTGACATTCAGTCTGGGAGCTGGTGCCGCGACAAACGCAACCATCAATGCAACCAATGGCTTATTTACCTGGTCGCCGACTCAAGCGCAGATTGGCACCAACCACCTCAGTGTAATCGTGACCGACAGCGGCTCGCCGCCGCTGAGTGCGACACAGAGTTTCTCGGTGACGGTGGTAGCCAGCAACAGTCCACCGGTGCTGGCTGCCATTTCAAATCAGACCGTTGCTGTCGGCATGACGTTGACGCTGACCAACGTTGCAAGTGATTCCGACGGAGACCAACTGACATTCAGTCTGGGAGCTGGTGCCGCGACAAGCGCGACGATCGATGCGACCAATGGCATATTCACCTGGTCGCCAAATCAGTCGCAAATTGGCACGAATTCGTTCAGTGTGATTGTGACCGACAACGGATTGCCGCCGATGAGCGCGACACAGAGTTTCCTGGTAACGGTTCTGGCCAGCAACAACCCGCCGGTGCTGGCGCCAATTGCGAGCCGGACGGTCCATGCGGATACCACGCTGATGATCACAAACATCGCCACCGATCCCGACAGTCCCCCGCAGACGCTGACGTTCAGCCTCGGCACGAATGCCCCCGCCGGTACAGTGCTTGATCCGTCAAGCGGCGTGTTTTCCTGGACACCGGGAAGCCCTTTCATAAACACGACCAACCCGATTACCGTCAGCGTGACCGACAATGGTTTGCCACCGTTGAGCGATTCAAAGACATTCTCCGTCACGGTTATGCCGCATCCTGCGTTCGAATCTGTCGCTCTCTCCAACAGCGTCTTAACTCTGACTTGGAGCGCCATCTCCAACGAAACCTATCGCGTTCAATACACAACCAATTTGGCCGGCACCAACTGGAGTGAACTTTCGCCGGACGTGGCGGCCAGCGGGCCGACGGCCACCCAGACCGACTCCGTTTCGTCCGATCTGCAAAGATTTTATCGCATTTTGGTTCTGCCTTGACTTTGACTTTCAGTGGAACTGCGGCAAATTTGAAGGCCAACACTCCCATGCGCTTTTACCACGTTCGCGCCGAAGTGGCAGTGACTGCGTGCGCTCATCGAATTCTGCCGGCACGCGCACGCATATTTTACCGGCCAAAAAGCCGCCGCAATTCGGGTGCGCACAGCACTGGTCTGAAGGACGGAAAAACTCACTGCCGGCTTCGCAGATTTTACGGCGCGCCAACTCACCGTCTGAATCGAGAAAAAGCGGGCGCCCTGAAAGCGCCTGGCGGGTGTTCCGCAGTGCGGCCGCAGCGGCGTTGCGGGCAA
>PLJQ01000042.1 GCA_003140275.1 Limisphaerales bacterium | reverse complement strand
GAGGGATTAAATCAGCGTTTCCTTAACTGGAAAGGGCCCCGGCGGCGGAGGCCGTTTGCACAAAAGTCAACTTGCCTTGATCAACGGTTACTTGAATCGGGTCGTTCTCATGCAGGTTGCCCTTGAGAATCTCCTCAGCCAGCGGATCTTCCAGGAAACGTTCGACGGCGCGGCGCATGGGCCGGGCGCCGTAATTCGGGTCATAACCTTTTTCCACGAGCAAGTTCTTGGCCTCGTCGTCGAGTTGAAGTTGGAGGTTTTTGGCTTTAAGGCGTTCCATGACTTTGCTGATTTCCATATCGAGTATTTGGATCAGCTCGGGCTTGGTTAACGAACGGAAAACGATCACGTCATCCAGGCGATTCAGGAACTCGGGTTTGAACGTGCGCTTGGCCTCGTCCATGATTTTCTCTCGCATTTTTTCGTAGCTGTGCTCATCGCTGATCGGCGAGAAACCCATTGTCGTCTGTTTTTTGATGGTTTCAGAACCAACATTCGAGGTCATCAGGATGATGGTGTTGCGGAAATTGACGACGCGCCCGACGTTGTCCGTCAATTTGCCCTCTTCGAGGATTTGCAAGAGCATGTTCGTCACGTCCGGGTGGGCTTTTTCAATCTCATCAAACAAGACCACGGAATAAGGTTTGCGGCGGACTTGTTCGGTCAATTGACCGCCTTCTTCGTAACCAACATAGCCCGGTGGCGAGCCGACCATGCGCGAGGCGTTGTGCCGCTCCATGTATTCTGACATGTCGAGCTGAATCAGCGATTTGGCATCCCCGAACATCGCCTCGGCCATGGATTTAGCCAGCAGGGTTTTGCCGACGCCTGTCGGGCCGAGCAACGCGAAAGTGCCGATGGGACGCTTCGGATCTTTCAAGTCGGCACGGGAACGACGCAACGCTTTGCAAATGGCGGCCACGGCCTCTTTTTGGCCGACGACGACCTTGGCCATTTCCTCCTCCATGTTCAGTAAGCGTTTCGTTTCGCTTTCCTCCATGCGTTGAAGTGGCACGCCCGTCCATTTCGAAACCACGTGCATGATGTCTTCCTCGTCCACTTTCACGCGCTTTTCTTCACGGGAGGTTTTCCAGGCATTAATGACAGCTTCCAATTTTTCCTTGGCTTGCTTTTCTTTGTCGCGCATGGCCGCCGCGCCTTCGAAGTCCTGCCCTTTGATGGCGCGTTCCTTGCGGGTCTTGATTTCGTCGATCTCGGCTTCCATCGTTTTCACTTCCGGTGGTCGCGTCATCGAGCCGATGCGCGCTCTCGATCCAGCTTCATCCATAAGGTCGATGCCTTTGTCGGGCAAATACCGGTCGGTGATGTAGCGATCAGACAATTTGACTGAGGCTTCGATGGCCTTGTCGGTAAACTCCGCCTTGTGATGTTCTTCGTACTTCGGACGCAGGCCTTTCAAAATCAAAATGGCTTCCTCGATGGAAGGGGCTTCCACCTTCACACTTTGGAAACGCCGTTCCAGCGCGGCGTCTTTTTCGATGTATTTGCGGTATTCGTTGAGCGTAGTGGCACCGATGCACTGCATCTCACCGCGACTCAGGGCGGGTTTGATGATATTTGAGGCGTCCATAGTGCCTTCCGCCGAACCCGCACCGACAATGGTATGCAGTTCATCAATGAACAGGATGATGTTCTTGGCGCGGCGAATTTCGTCCATGACTGCCTTGATGCGTTCCTCGAACTGGCCGCGATATTTCGTGCCGGCGACCATGAGCGCGAGGTCGAGAGTAATGACCCGTTTGTCGCGCAGTAATTCAGGCACGTTGCCGTGAGCGATTTCCTGCGCCAAGCCCTCGACAATGGCGGTTTTGCCGACGCCGGCTTCGCCGAGCAACACGGGATTGTTCTTGGTGCGACGACAAAGTATTTGAATGACCCGCTCGATTTCGTTCTTGCGACCAATGACCGGGTCCATCTCGCCCTTGCGGGCGATTTCCGTGAGGTCGCGGCCGAACGCCTTCAGCGCGGGAGTTTTCACTTCGCCCTTTTTCTCCGCCGGTTTCTCCACGCCTTCGCCGGTGGATTGTTCTTCCTGCGCGGCAAAGTTTGGATCCAGTTCCTTCAATATCTCCTGGCGGGTTTGCTCGATATCGACGTCTAAGTTTTTGAGAACACGGGCGGCTACGCCATCGCCTTCGCGGAGCAGGCCTAATAGGATGTGCTCGGTGCCGACGTAAGTATGATTCAGCGCCTTGGCTTCTTTTTGAGCCAAAGCGAGAACTTTTTTCACCCGGGGCGTGTATGGGATATTGCCGATCATTTTCTGATCCGGACCGGTGCCGACTTCTTTCTCGACGGCGAGTCGGACCGTTTCGAGGTCCAAACCGAGCTTTTGCAGGACGTTGACAGCGACGCCCTGGCCTAACTTGATCAGGCCCAGCAAAATATGTTCAGTACCGACGAAGTTATGATTGAAACGGTCGGCTTCTTTGCGTGCCAGCGCCAGCACCTGTTGGGCGCGTGGCGTGAAATTGCTCATGGCTTCATCGCTCATATTTCAAAATGCTCTGTTTTTCGGGTTTGTCCAATTCTGTCCCCCCGAATGCCCAAGTTCTTAAAGTTGGACGCGAACCTGCCGCCAAACTTCACACAATCTGTTTACCAAGCAAATCGTGTTCCGTGCAAGAAGATTAACCGGAGTTGCGGTTAAATCCACTGAAAACTTCTGGCGCGGTCCTTGTAGAGGGTGTTCCGAAATTCGAT
>PLJQ01000221.1 GCA_003140275.1 Limisphaerales bacterium | reverse complement strand
TTGGGTGACGGCGCCGCGCGACCGCATCCGCGCAAGGCGCTGGCGCAGGACAAACGCCAGGGCGAAGTCAAGCTGGTCGAGGATGCGCCTCGCCGTGGCGTGCATCGCCACCGACTTCCCGTCCTTGCGGCGCAAAATCTCTTCATAACCGCCCGCCAACTCGGACATCTGGTCGAGGATGGCCACCACGGGCTGCGCCAATTCACCGGCCAGCATATTGTCCGGCCGGTGTGCCAGCGCCCCGCAATAGTCGTGCAACTGCGGGCCGGGCAACGTCTTCAATTTCTGGGTGCGACCGGTTTGCTGCGCGGTGATCACCAGGTGCAGATAAGCGCGAAACTGCTTCAACAAGGCGTCCTGCTCCTTGTTCGCCTCAACCGGTGGCGAGGATTTCGGTTTCATGGTATTAAAATGTGGTTACAGACTCCTTGCGCCGCCCCCCGCGTCTCGACGGGTTGCATTCCGGCGGCGGTAAAGGCCCGAGGCTCATGGTTTGGAAATGGGCCGCTCCTTGAGACCCGGAAGACTGTTCACCACCTTCATCGTCTCCAAACTCACGGTGGTGACCTGGCCGATGAGGCGGACGATGTATTGTTCGTCGTCCAAGCGGTTTGGGTCGCTGGCGATCTGGCCCTGCTCGTCCCGGGTGACGCGGTATTGGTCAATCACCCATTCGAGCGCGCTGCGGTTGCCGAGTTTATAATCGAACACTCCGGGCGGGATGCCGCTCAACGTCAGGAAATCGTTGTAATATAAATCCACCGTAGGAGACGACGCCTGCCTGCGCCGCCGAGGCAGGCAGGTAAGGAGACTCTGATCTTTTTTAGTTGGAGTCTCGGCACCCCGTCTCCTGCCAATCAACTTCATCGCCTCCACGCGCCAGTCCAGTTTGACCCCCTTGTTCTCCAGCCGCTTGAGCGGAAATTCTTTGGCGGATTCATAATTCACGGCAATTTGAAAGCGGTGCGTGCGAGCGAATCCAATTCATTCCACTCGGTTGAACTCGGGGTGCCGGCTTTCTTTGTCAGACTAAGCGCCAATGAAACCAATTTTTTGTGCGTCGAATTCTTTGCGCTGAATTGCGGCAAAGCGAGATACTCGACGACACTAACGCCAAGACTCAATTGCGATGCGTAAGCGGAGATAGCTTCAGAAACAACAGGCGCGTTTAATAAAGCTGTAAGGAACGCAGCTTCTTTCAAACTCCGGCAGGGAACGAAGTAAAGTTTGTGGTCAAGGACAACCAGCTTCGTTCCGAGTTGTGGATGGCGAATCGGCGAAACGATCGCGGCCGCAAAACGTCCGCCGGGCATTTCGCGCCAGGCGACTTTGTAGCGGGCAAAAGAATATGCTCCCGTGCTCCACAGAGACCACCACGCTTGCTTCTTCTGAAACCGGCGCAGGCTGGAACGTTGCTCAAGAATGCTACGGAATCGTTTCAAATATCGAAACGAAGCTGGGAAATCTACAGCCAAGGCGGGATCACCGTGCATACCGCGCTGCGGAACGAGTACGCTGTAATCGGGATCAGCTTGCGCTTTGAAGGCGGTGACACCGCGGCCACGCAACAACGGAAAAAGATGTTCCGCTTCGACGTTTGCATTGACCCGCGCAACGTCCCCGCGTTTGCCAAGCGTTGGATCGTTTTCGATTTTACAAAGTCCGCTGGTCTTGTCGTGGTCCAAAACGCGCACGAAGAAAATGCCGTTGGCATCGGTGGTGATGCCTTTGCGTGCGACGTAATCGTGTGTGCGCTTTGCAAACAGGTGTTGCCACGCTTCGTGTTGGGTTCGCGTTCCTTTGAGCCACGGTCCGGCATCCGTTCCAGGAACGGGAGCGGCAAGGTCGTCAAATTTTTTGGCTTCTAAAACAAATTCTTCGGCGCTGGCATAGTTGCGTTTTGGCTGTCCTGCAATACGGGCGGGCGACCACCAACGGTAGGTCACGGGATAACTTGTCGCGCTTCCGGTGCGAAATACCAGGAGCGTTGCGTGATTGCTGACTCCTTCGAATGGCGCAACTTCTCCAAAGTCTTCGACACGAGTTACCTCCATTGGCAGTTTTAGCCGCGTAATTTCAAAACGGCGGAAGCCTTGACTGGATTCGTTTGCGAAAACTGTGCCGGTGATTAGGAACGCCAGTGTGCCGCCGCGTTTGAGCCAGCGTTCGGCAGCAACGTAGGTGACAACTGTGGAAATGTCCGACTCAATGCCCCCGACCCATTTGTCTTCGCTGAAAACACCCAACTGCAAACAGCGTTGCTTGATAAAAGAAGCGTAGTCCGGCGGCAGGTGACTCCACTTTACCCAGGGTGGATTCCCGCAAACAAAGTCAGCTTGAGGCATCGCGCCAGCAGCAAAGCGGTCAGCCAGAATCGAACACCAAATTCCATCCCAGCCTTCTTCATGCAACCGCACTAGCGAATCAATTGTCTGTTGAAATTGCGCCTGCTCACCGAGTGACATTTTGGCGGCGGCGTCCTGCTTCATCAGCGCCGCGAAGATTTTCGCGCTGCCTTGCCCTGCTTCGACCAACTCACGAAAGCGCGTAAAGAAAGCGAAAAAGTCTGCATGAATAACTAATACTTTTGGAACAGTGAAGCGGAACAATCCCTTTTCCGTTTGCAGACAGTGTTCAAACGCAGCACCGACCAAGTCCACAGGGTTGATGGCGTCGGCGAGATAAATCGGAAGACGAAGTCCCTGCCCAGGCTTGAGCCGTTGCGAGAGAAAAACCACGAGCGATGCTCGCGCCGCAAGCACGGCGAGCGGATTCAAGTCCATTCCTTGCAGGCCAGTCAAAAGTTCTTCCGCCGTAGCCGATGCAGACGCGTGAGTGAGTCGCCGCCGCAAAGCTTCCAGCAGGAATGTTCCTGTCCCGCAGGTCGGATCAGTCAAGCTGTCGCCTCGCTGCCAACCTGCTTCGTTAATCGTATGCGCCGCCAGCCAATCCGGCGTGTAGAATTCGCCGAGCGCGTGGCGCAACGCGCGCGGCACAAACGACTGATAAAGCCCCTTGAACAAATCGCGCGTCGAGTCGGGACTTTTTTTAGAAACGTCGAAGTTGATGTTGGACAGCCCAGCGATGAGCGACTCGACACCCGAAGTCAAACCGCGCCAAGAATCATCATCTAAATACCACGCGAAGAAATCTCCGTTGAGCATATTCGCCACACCAGCGTCAGCAAACAACTCGCCGCTTTCCAAAACTTGAAGCCGCTCGCGAATCGGCGACGCGCTATCTCGAATGTCTTCTGCCGCGCCTTTCAACGCCATCGCTGCCACCAACTTTGCGACGAGCGCAATGAAAGTATTAAGCGCAAAAAGATAGGCAGCCACGTTTGTCCCGTAGTGCTCACGATGCACCTCGCTCTGACGGACGAGCAACTGCTTGAGCGAATCAGTCTGGATGCCGACCACCTGTCCGAATAGGCGACGCCACTCGAAAAATAACAGCTTCGTCTTGCTCGTTTGACCTGAATTTTCCGCAGCGAGCACCGCCCGAAACAATTTCGGAATCAGTTCCGTTCCCAAAGGTGAATCTGGGCCAGCCATGTGTGCCAAGAGTAGCGGATGAACAAGCGGCACACCGTCTCGTCGCAACGCTCCCAGCAACCGTTTCACTCCAGCCATGCCGAAGCTGGTCAACGATGACCAACTTGCTCCGCCATTTTGCACTTCTCCAAAGGCGATGTGTGAGCCATCCCAAACCACCAACTGATAGTCGCTCACGGACCTTCCTTCTTCAGCAGAGAGCAGCCTGGCATATTCTTCCGCTTGTGCTTTGGCGTGTGCCGTCGCCTTCTCACTCCCGGATAGACTTTGCGGCGGTTCGTATTCGATGATGACCGCCCCGTGCGCAACGTCCACATACCGTTTTCGTCGGGGGTCGGAAGTCTGCAAGGTGAGGTCGAGTCGGAACGGTGACCAAGCAACGCCCATATCACCGCACGCCTTCTCCAAAGCCTTTTCCAATTCTTGTCGGAGACTGGCTTCGTTTGGAGAACCCGCCGTCGCTGCCACCGTTGCCGAAAGCAACTTGCAAGCGATGTCGTCGAGTGATTGAGATTGCACGGCCATTTTTAAGATTGTGGCAAACTCACTTCGGTGCGTAAAGCACGGCGCGGTCGGGCTGACAAAAAAGGATGTTCTGCTTGGGGTAGCCGATGGCGAACTTGTGTTTGATTTCCTTGTCGAGGTCGGCGGCGGAATCCTCGGCTTCCCAGTGACCGTGATTGATGCCGAGCTTCGCAAACTTGGCGAGCGAGTCGTAGTAGGCGGCTACGGCTTTGTACGTGGGCTTGAGGGTCAGGCTCGGCATGGCAAGTTTCTATCCTAAGCCTGCCGCGACAGCAAGCAAGTCCCGGGTGCGTCGGCGCGACCCGCGCGTGATTGGCCATTGTGCTGGAACCCAAACCGCATTGGCCGGAGGTTGACGCGCCGACGCTTTTGCGCGGGGCACTGGTCATCGGCTCTCACCGTTCCGCGAGGGGGGACCAAGGGTTTTCCTAGCGACGCCAAGGAACGCCCTAGTCGCGCACAATCCTGGCAGAACGTAATACTGCCAGGTGCAAACTCCTCACCAACAAAAAGTACATTGGGCGCGAGCACCCGAGTCAACTACCTGCGTTATACCTGTACACATTTGCAACCCACTTTCCGAGCGGCACGATCCAGGCGAACTCCAACGACAACGAGCAGGTGATATTTTGGGCCGGACTTCCAGAAGCATGGGATTTGCCCGGTTACTGGGAGGGATATTGATCTTCGCCGCTCTCAGCGCCCCCGGTCATGCGTCGAGTGCTGTCGTTACACCGGGACTAAGCGTGACTCTGGCCTGGAATCCCACCACCGATCTGACTGTTGGCGGTTACCGCATCTACTATGGTACCGCAAGTGGTACCTACAACAAGATGGTGGATGCAGGCAAGTCAACGAGCGCAACCATTTCCGGCCTGATTGCGGGCACGAATTACTTTTTCGCGGTTACGGCGTATGACCTGCTCGGACTGGAGAGCGTTTTCTCGAGTGAGATCAGTTATACGCCAGTACTTGCAAGTCTGCAGTTCCGCGTCACACCCACCCACCAGGCCATTCTGACCGTGACGGGCCGGATAGGTCACACGTATGAAATCCAAGCGACGCAGACTCTGGCTTCCTGGACCGTCATCGGCACCGTGACGTTGGGAGCGAGCGGTTCATTGGATTTTACCGACACGAACGCGGCGAGTTTTCCGCGGCGCTTCTATCGCACACACGACCCCCGGCCCTGACGTCTCAACGCAGGCTCTCTTCGTCCTGCCAGCCCGGCAATATCGCGACAACGAGAAGACATCGAAGCGCCGGTCAGGGTTGCAAACCGGGCAAAATCACCCCGTCAATCTCCGGTCAAGGATCAACGAAAAATCGAATCTCGACGCTTTTCCAGGCCAATTCTGTCGTGGACGAGCCTGCCTGGGTCTGGGTCAGCGATTCGTGCCGGCCACTGGCGGGCGCATCCCCGGTATCGGACGGGAAATTCATTTCACAAGGCCACGGCGAACGGCTGGCCGGATACCGGACAGACATTCGTTGGTCACCTTTCCTGCGGAATCAATCCCGATCGCAAGGCGAAGCGCACGAGTCCCGGGATGTCATAAACGTTCAGGCAATTCATCAACTTCATGCGATGGTATTCGACCGTCTTTGGGCTGAGCTTCAGGATGTCGGCGATTTCCTTCGTATTCTGTCCTTCGGCAATCAGTTGGAGAATCTCGCGTTGCCGGCCCGTCAACTGTTCGAGTGGACTCTTGCGTTCAGCGATTCCATCCAAGGGGAACTTCTTGACGAGCCGCTTGGAGATTTCGCGACTAAGATAGATTTCCCCGTCAACCACGCGTCGGAGGGCGGTTTCCAGTTCGGCCGTCGCCGCTTTCTTAAGCAGGTAACCGGCCGCGCCGGCCTTCAGCGCCCGCCAGTAATATTCCTCATTGTCGTGCATGGACAGAATGATGACCCGCACCTGTGGGAATTCTTTGGCGATGCGCGCAGTCGCTTCCAGCCCATTGAGGCCGGGCATGGCAATATCCATCAACACCACATCGGGCCGGTGCAGCTTGACCAGACTCAGGACTTCGCGGCCGTTGTTGGCCTCGGCCACGACTTCCACCTCCGGCAGCTTTTCGAGCAGCGCGCGAATACCCGCGCGCACGAGGGTATGGTCATCGGCTAATATGACACGAAAGGGTTTGTTGGGACTTTGCATTTACGTCGGCTCAAGTTTGCGGAATTTGCCACTTCAACGGGAACCAAGCGTGGACTTCAGTCCCCTGGCCCGGAGCGGAAGTGAATTCCAGCCCGCCACCCGCGAGTGCCGCGCGTTCCTCCATGCTCAACAAACCCAAACTGGTGCCACTCATGGCCTTTTCCCGGGCCGTCGCCACGTCAAACCCGACGCCATCATCGCGGACGCGCAGGTGGAGCTGTCCCTCTACCTGGCGTAATTCCACGGTGACACCGCGCGCCTGCGCGTGGCGCACCACGTTGGTCAAGGCTTCCTGCGCGACGCGGAAGCACTCGGTTTCAATGATCGGATCGAGGCGTTGCTCCAACGTGTCGGCATGGACTTCCGCCTGCAGCCCGGTCAGCTCGGCCTGCCGGTTTGTCAACCACAACAACGCCGGCTCCAAGCCGAGATCGTCCAGCATGGACGGCCGCAGATTTAGCGCGAGGTCGTGAACTTGTTCCAGCACGCGCTCCACCACCTCGAGGCTCTCTTTCAATCGCGGCGACAGGGCTTCGGTGCCCGGCATTTGCAACATCGCTTGCAGGTTTAGTTCCGCGACCGTGAGGGCCTGGCCTACTTCGTCGTGGAGCTCGAGGGCGATGTGCCTTCGTTCGGTTTCCTGCACTTCCACCAACCGGCGGGAAAGGACTTGAAGTTCGCGGCTGTATTTCTTGAGTTTGTCCTCCGCCCGCCGGCGCTTGGTGATGTTGCGGAGGTTGCATTGGACCACTCTCCCCCCGCTGATCTGATAGACGTTGCTGACCAGCTCCACGGCAATCGATCCACCGTCGATAGTCTTAAGCGACAGGTCTTCAAGACGGACACAGGCTACGCTCTGCAATTCACCGAAGGCGGACTTGATGGCTTCAATCTCTTTGAAAGGACCCACTTCCCAGAGCTTGTTTCCGAGCAGTGTTTCCCGGGCATGGCCCAACATATCGATAAGCGATGAGTTGACATCCTCAATCCGCCCGCTGACGGCATCGAGAATCAGGATTCCGTCCTGGGCTGTTTCAAAAAGCCGGTGATAGCGCATTTCGGAGGCGGTCAGCGCGTTTTCAATCTTCTGGTGTTGATTTTCACGCTGCTCCAGGGATTGTGCCATTTGATCGAAGGTGTGAGTGAGTTGACCCAATTCATCTCCCGTGTGGGGAAGCCCGGTGCGGGCGCTGAGATCGCCGGCGGCCAGCCGCACGCTGGAATTGACCAGCGTCCGAACCGGGCGCAGGATCAGCAGGTAGCTTCCAAACCAGCCGAGCATGAAAGCAAAGCCGGCGGCAATCCCCAAACCAATCAAGTCTCCAGTGAGCCGGCGGTCCGCTTCGGCAAAGAGGGCTTGCTTTGGGATGCCCAGGATTGTGACCGCGTCGCCGGGAACAAGCTGGCTGTGCATGGACGCAAATGCATAAAAACCGGGATCACCTTCCAGGGCCCCCGCTTCCACCAGGCCGTTATCCTTCTGGAAGACGGTTTTCACGAGTGATTGTTCCGGGAACCGCTTCCCAATCCATTTTTCCAGTGACGGATAACGAACGAGAATCGTCCCTTTCTGGTCGATCTTGGTCCAAGTTGCCTCTTTGGGCAAGCGAGCCAGGAGCTCAGACTCAAAACGATTGAACCAGTCCAAATCCAAGGCGGCAAAGACCACCGCCTGGATTTTCCCGGAGGGATCAAACACCGGACAACCAAAATTGACCGTCGGCTTGCCGATCACGCGTTCGACCGTGAAGTCGCCAATCGAAAAGGTACGTGTTTTCAGGACGCGGCGGAAGAACTGAAGGTTCGTTTGGTTGGCCGGTTCCACCATTGAAAGCGCGCTGGCCAGAACCATTCCATTGGTCTTGACCACTCCCAAATTGGCGTAGCGCGGGTAGCTTGCATACAAGGCATCCAGATATTTCTTGCAGTCGCGTCGAATGCCCGATCGCACCGGGGAAGACTCCGCCATTGCGAGCAGCAGTTGACGGGTCTGTCCGATTACCTTTTCCTCTTCCCGGGTGGCGAGCTTCGTCATCTCCTGTGACCGTTGCCTCCAATCCTCAATCTGGCGCCGGCGCTCTTCCCCCGCCGTGTGGAGCATCAACCCCACCAATGGAGCGCACACCAGCAACACCAGCAGCAGCAGTCGCCACCGCAAACCGGAAACAAGCTGCCTTAATACATTTCGCATACTCAATTTAACCAATATCCCCTGAAGCGGTGGCTCAACCTTCGGCTTGCCGGCGGGCCGGTCGGAAGGACGGATCACCAGAATCATCCACCGTCAACCATGAACCCAGGGTACTCATCGCGGGATGACACGGAAGCCGCAGTAGCACAAGCGCAAAGAATGAATGTCGCGCAGACCAAGGACGCGACGATGAACAGGCAAAAGGTGACGGTGAGAAGCATCGTGCGCGTTTAGCTCTGTTTCTTGGGTCGGCTCTGCATTAGATTTTCAGTTTTCATCGTGACGATACACGGTAATCCGCGCGCGCGCTATGGGAGATTTGCGCCGGATTATTTCTGGGACGTTTTAACGCATTGACAACCCGGCAGGCCCGGTTCAGGTTTCTGAAATGAGCCAAAGCCTGTGAAACTGAAGCCACCCAAGTCCTCAACCGTATTCTGTTTCCATCAATCCTCCCATGTCGGCGTATGGCTAGGGCACCGGCGGCTCAACATCCATGGAGCGGGAACGATGAAAATCTTTTCCTCCAGTCTTTTGTGTGCGCCAGGATGAGGCATGCGGTAGGACGTTTGGTCATGGATTTGTGAATCATTGGCACAATGCAAGGCTGCAAGAAAAGAACGCTGCGTGGGACGGGGGCGGTCAAGGAACGTCTGATTTTGGCAACCTTGTTCGTACTGGCCGGACGCGTTTGGGGCGCTGACCGCGTACCAGAGGAACTCCGGCTCGGTTACTTTCCCAACATCACGCACGCGCAGGCTCTCTATGGGCGGGCGACCGGAGAGTTTGAGAAGCGAATCGGCGTGCGGATCAACTGGATCGCCTTCAACGCCGGCCCAACGGCCATCGAATCGGTTTTTGGCAATGCGGTGGACGCGACGTTTGTCGGCCCCAGTCCGGCGATCAACGGCTATATCAAATCCAAAGGTGGGAAATTCGTAATCGTTGCGGGCAGCGCCAGCGGTGGGGCCGGACTCGTCGTGCGGAAAGATTCAGGCATCCGTAGCGAGAGAGATTTCGCCGGTAAAACGATTGCCACTCCGCAGTTGGGCAATACGCAGGATGTCGCCGCGCGCGTCTGGTTTGCGGAAAAGGGTTATCGCTTGCGCGAACGGGGAGGCAACCTGTCGCTCATATCGTTATCCAATCCCGACCAGCTCACCATGTTCAAGAAGAAGCAGATCGACGGTGCCTGGACGGTGGAACCCTGGATGGCGCGGCTGGAGTTGGAAGGTGGCGGAGAAGTATTTCTGGAGGAAAAATCGCTCTGGCCTGACGGAAAGTATGTGACGACGCATCTGATCGTGAACAAGGCGTATCTGGCGAACCATCGGGAAACGATGAGAAAGCTGATCGCGGCGCTGGTCGAGGTCACCGAGCGAATCAATTCGGACAAGACGACGGCCACTTCAATTTTGAATGGCCAGCTCAAGAAAGAAACCGGAAAGGCACTCAAGGACGAGGTGATTCAAAAGGCCATGACGCGGGTGGAGTTCACCTGGGATCCGATGTGCGCATCGCTGAAACAATCGGCGGAAGCGTCGCGTCGCATCGGGCTCATCCGGAAAGCCCCCGCCCTCGGCGGAATCTATGCTCTCGATCTCTTAAATGACGTGTTGAAGGAAAAGAATTTGCCGTTGGTCGAGGGTCTGACACCCTAGCGGTCATGGACGCCGCTGATCCCAATCTGCAAGTTGCCGCCGTGGCGGCGCGCCCGGTCAAATTGAAATTGACCAATGTCTCAAAGACCTATTTGAACGAGACACAGGCTGTGGCAGCGGTGCAGCCGGTCAACACCGAGATTCGGGATGGCGAGTTCGTGGTCTTTTTTGGTCCCTCCGGCTGCGGGAAATCCACACTGCTCAACATCATCGCCGGATTCGAAGACGTCACCGAAGGAGAAATCACATTGGATGGCGTGCCGGTCGAAGGGCCGCATCATGATCGGCTCATGCTGTTCCAGGAACACGGACTGTTTCCCTGGTTGAATGTGATCGAGAACGTCATGTTTGGCTTGAAACGCCAGTTCAGATTCAAACCGAAAGCCCGCCGGGAACACGCGCGTCAGTTTCTCCAAATGGTCCACCTCGAAGAATTTGAAAAAGCGGCGATTCATGAACTGTCCGGTGGAATGAAACAACGCGTTGCGCTCGCCCGGGCGCTGGCACCGGATCCGAAGGTGCTGCTGGTGGATGAGCCGTTTCCCGCGTTGGACGCGCTGACCCGCGCCAAACTCTACGGGGACATCCAGGAGATTCATCAGCGGACCCGGAAGACGATCATCCTGGTCACCCACGACCCGCATGAGGCGGCTTGTTTGGGAGATCGAGTGCTGGTTTTCTCCGGGCGGCCCGGGCGCGTCAAAGCGGACATCACCATTGATCTGCCGCGTCCGCGTGAGATCAACAATCCCGCCGTGGCGGAATGTGCCGCGGGCATCATGGCTCAATTGGAGGCGTCGGACGAATGAGAGTTCAACCCCATAGAATCAAGTACTACGTTCTCGGGTTTTACCTGCTCATCGTGGCGACCTGGCAATTCCTTTTCTCGGTCGAGATCATTCCCGATTATTTGTTTCCCTCTCCCGCACAGGTTGCTCAACGCCTCTGGGAACTGGCCACCGATAATTATCTCTGGCCCAACCTCAAAGCCACTTTTCAGAGAATGGGTATTGGTTTCTCCATCTCAGCCTCCATCGGTTTGCTCATCGGCCTCCTCATGGGCATCAGCCGGGTGGTGAACAGTTGTCTGCGGTCGCTCTTCCTGGGATTGCAGACACTTCCCACCGCGGCCTGGGTGCCGGTTTCGTTGCTGATCTTCGGCTTAAGCGAACATGGGATCTACTTTGTCATTATCATGAGTTCGACTCCCGCCGTTGCGATTGCAACCTCGGACGGGATCCAGCAAATTCCGCCGCTTTTTCTGCGAGCGGCGCGCACGCTGGGCACGCCGGGTTACGCGATGCCCACGCGAGTCATCCTGCCGGCGGCATTGCCAAGCATCGTTACTGGACTAAAGTTGGGTTGGACCCTGGCCTGGCATGGAGGCGTCTCAGCGGAACTCATCAAATCGAGCAGCGGTCTCGGCTTTTTGATGCAATTTGGACGAGAACAGAACGATGCCGCGCAAGTCATCGGAATAATGGTGTTGACCATCCTTTTCGGGTTGCTGTTGGATCGTTTCTTCTTCGGTCTGATCCAGAAGAGAATTCTTGTGCGCTGGGGGCTGGCGCAAAAGCGGTGACCTGCAACTTGCCCCGAAAAAGCTGCCTTAATACATTTCGCATACTCAATTTAACCAATATCCCCTGAAGCGGTGACTCAACCTTCTACGTTGATATGGCTCAATATTTG
>PLJQ01000052.1 GCA_003140275.1 Limisphaerales bacterium | reverse complement strand
GGCCGGGCAACGTCTTCAATTTCTGGGTGCGACCGGTTTGCTGCGCGGTGATCACCAGGTGCAGATAAGCGCGAAACTGCTTCAAAAAGACGTTCCGCTGCTTCTTCGCCTTGGCCAGTGGCGATGATTTCGGTTTCATGGTATTAAAATGTGGTTGCAGACTCCTTGTGCCGCCGCCCGCGTCTCGACGGGTTGCATTCCGGCGGCGGTGAAGGCCCGGAGGCTCATGGTTTGGAAATGGGCCGCTCCTTGAGACCCGGAAGACTGTTGACCACCTTCATCGTCTCCAGACTCACCGTGATGACCTGGCCGAGGAGGCGGACGATGTATTGCTCGTCGTCCAGGCGGTTTGGGTCGCTGGCGATGTTGCCGTGGTCGTCTTTGGTGACGCGGTATTGGTCAATCACCCATTCGAGCGCGCTGCGGTTGCCGAGTTTGTAATCGAACACTTCGGGCGGGATGCCGCTCAACGTCAGGAAATCGTTGTAATATAAATCCACCGTCGGAGACGACGCCTGCCTGCGCCGCCGAGGCAGGCAGGTAAGGAGACTCTGATCTTTTTTAGTTGGAGACCCGTCACCGCGTCTCCTGCCAATCAACTTCATCGCCTCCACGCGCCAGTCCAGTTTGACCCCCTTGTTCTCCAGCCGCTTGAGCGGAAACTCTTTGGCGGATTCGTAGTTCACGTGCAGGTCGCAAGCTTAAATTTGTTGATGTTTTTCAAGGCTGAACAGCTATTCCGACAGAATATCCATGCTGAAGAACTTCCTTAAACTCTACATTAGAAATGTAACCGTAACGCTTTCCTTGGTGACCAATGAAATGAACTGTGTAAGGCAAAAGTGCTTTGAACTCCCGGCTGCCCTGGCGGAACAACCTCAACTCATATTCTCGTTCACCGACACGAGTAATAGCCGCCATATCTCCTTGCGTGGCTTTTTTGGTATAGCGCAGCTTTCCGGTTCCGAGACGAAAATCCAAATTGTTCTCCGCTTCAAAAGTTACGCGGCAATCATTGTCTGTGATGCCCAAGTCAACGTAATTCATGCTGACGACACACGAGTAGATGCTTTTCATTCCTCGGCGGTTGAGAATTGTAAGCGGCGGGAAGAAGTCGTAGCCGTCTTTGCTCAACCAAAAATACTGCGTGCCTTTGCCAGCGGCAGAACCGGGGCTGGCTTGGATCCGAGCGGTGTCTGCGTGACTCAACGTCAGCAACATCGTTACTTCTTCCGTCTCATCCAAACGGATGACGCCTGCGTATTCGTCGTAAAGCAGTTGCCAGCCGGGAGCAGTTCTTTTCGCCAAGTCGAGACGATGGAAATCCCAACGCTGATTCCGCAACGACTTGGCAACCTCTTGCCACTTAAAACCGATTTGGCGTGTGTGGTCTGGCTGGAGCAGGAGGCTTGCTTCGACGTTTTGCGACATTCCCGGCCCGGTGAAATTTCCCGAACTGACAATGAGCGAGTTTCCTTTCCCTGATTCCCAGCCATAGCACTTCGCATGAAGGAGTCGTTTTCGGTTCACCACGTTGACCTCTGCTCCGCAATCGAGAAGTTCTTCTGCAACCTGACGGCTCGTCAGTCTTTGCGCTGTGCTTCCCGAAAAGAACGAAACCACCTTGCCACCCTTCTTCACATGATTACGGAACAAGTCATAGAATCTGACGCCTCCGTTGAAATTTCCAAAGCCGGAGACGATGTAAATGCTACCCTCACCTTGCGTGTGCGTGCGCACCCATGCCGTTTCCAGCAAGCCGAGCAATCCCTTCGACTTGCCAGTCGCATAAACATTTGGGTGGAGAGTGAACTCCATCATCGTTCGAGAATAGTCAGGTTCTCCGCTTGAATCGAGTTTTTCTGGTGCAGCCCGTATCGCTGATATGTTTGCAGCGGGATGACTTCCTTCACACCGAAACCAAGCTCCTCTGCGATTAGCGCCAACCCGGTTGGCGCATCAATGTCGAAACGTTGGCCACTCAAAGTCGTGTGCGTAGCGCCAACAACAAAAGCCAGCTTTGCGTCTTTGTTCAAAACCTTGGTCAAGCCTGCAAAGACTCGCTTCATGTCAGCGAAGTAGCGGTAGATGAGCATGGGTGTCGCTTGTCGCCTGAATCCATCTTTTGAAGAAAGGGATGTTTGAAGTTTTCGACAAAGCGACGCCAAGCGCGGCGGCAAGCCGTCAAGATTTTCAGCCAGCCGTTGCTGCCAGTCTGTCGCTCTGTCACGAATTTCTCGGCTGCCAACAGCCGCAGCTTCCAAGCGGCGGATTTCGTCGGCAGAACAAAGTCCAAGCCAGACCAAGCTCAATCGCTGCGTGTCGATGTATGGCAGTGCTGTTGCATAAGGCGGACTCGTGATTACGAGGTCGTATCGGCTGGGCAGGTTCTTTTGTCCAACCGCCGAAACGAGTTCTCGTGAGTCGTCGAGCACGGCTTCGGAATCCAACTCTACCAAACCTGTCACCTCCTGTGCTGCGCCAAGATTACGGAGAAACGCATCGGCCTTTATTGCGAATGCATCGAGGAACGGTTCGGATGGCAACGGGCAAATTCTGCGACGTATCCGCAGGTCTGATGGTTCTTGTAATGAATAGTCACGAAGCAAATCGCTCGCGAGTGAAAGCAGCACGGCCTCGGCTCGCCCAGCATGTTCCCGAACCGAGCCACGCAAAGCTTCAAGCAGCGGCAGTGTTTCCGCTGGAAACCAATTCGCAAGATACCTGAGCCTTGCTTCTGGTGTGGTCGAGAGTCGTGCTGCGCGCGATTTCTTGACGGATTTGAGAACCGATTGAAGGGCCGAATCTATTTCAGTCGCGGGCGTGGCGAGCGCGCGGAGTTTGGCATTGGACAGAAAGACGGCGAGCGGGTTCATGTCCAAGCCAACAGCCCTGACACCGTGAATTGCAGATTCGACGAGGGTTGTTCCGCTACCACAAAACGGATCAAGAACTTTTGTCCGTTTGTTCGCGCCGAAATAGTTCAGAAGAAATCGGACAACCTGTGGGTTGAAACGTCCCTTGTATTCATGCAGACCATGCACGGAGTAACGAGTCGCCTGGCGCTTCCCGATGCCAGCCACTCTGCGATGTGCTTCTTCAAGCTCGTGTTGGAACGTCGCAAACCGGCCTTCTGAACTTGCAACCTCTGCAACGTAGGTCAGCGACCTGAACTTCTCCGTTTCGACACTGACTGGCAGTCTAAAGCAACTCGCCGTTTCAGCCAGCTTTGACACGCCTGCCATCTGCCGAACTTCGCGACGTGCCAATTCTTTTTCGTAGGGGAAATAGCTGTAGGCGTGAAAATATAAATTCACGCCGTGCGACTCGCCGTTGCGGGAATTACCGTTCCCAGACAAGGACGTGTTCACGCTTGATTCGGGCATGGTGAAGGTTAAAGGATTTTCTATGCGGGTTGATTCCTCGGTCAGACTTGAAAACCAACTTGAAACCGTGCTGCGCCGCTGCTTTTAGCAGCGGCGTGGCGTTGTCAACAATTTGGCCGTAAATTTTTGAATCGCCCATTACAAAACAGCAGTGAGCACCCTCGCGCATGACCTCAGCCAACAACTTGAATACGCCAGCCATCTGGACATGGAAATCTTCCTTTTCCCGCCGCCGCCCGGAAAAGAAATGCGCTCGCGCTCCAATCTCTCTGGATTTTACGGCAAGCGGGTCATAACCCAACCACCACATTCGATACTTGTGATAGAGCCAGTATTCGTATGCGTTGGGGTATGGCGGCGAGGTGACAACTAAGCCAACATCGCCGGGAATGTCTGATGGCTGAACATCAAAAACATTTTGATTGATGATAGTTGCTGGCGCTTCCAACAAAGTTGGCAACGTTACGGTCAGCGCAGCAAGCGTTTGTGCGGACTCGGCAAACGCATCGAACACAGTCTCGCCCGAAACGTCCTTGGTGACTGCTGCGTATCGCGTGTCACTATCCTGATTTGAAACGCGAACGATAATGCTTGAAAGCACTGCTTCGAGAACTTGCCGCGTTGCGGAATCACCCACATTGCGGATTGTCACTCGCAAGGCTGCAAGCGATTCACAAACATCCGCACGAAACCAATGCAGCAAATTCGGAATGTCCGGCAGCGGCAGCGGCCCGCACTCCCGAGCATCGGCGATACAATGATTCGCCGCGTCAACGAAGTCAGGTGGAAGCGGGGTGGTTTTAATCCGGCTGATTAAACAGCCGATTGGATTCAAATCAATGCCGACGCTCGCGTACCCTGCCTGCTGCGCCTCAACCAAAGTCGTGCCACAGCCGCAAAATGGGTCGAACACCAAAGTGCTTCTTGGCGGAGAAAGTTCACGAATAACCGTGCGCGGAATCTCGGGTATGAATCTAGCAGGGTAGCTGTGAAACGCGTGGATTGAACGACGACTCGCGTTGGCATCCGAAAAATCCCAGCCGATCCGACCAAGTTTGGTCGCAGTCTTTTCAGCGACATTTCGCTTCGGCGGTCGAATGATGGTTTCGGTGAATGCCATGTGACTAGTTTACAGTTTTGCGTAAGACTCTGCACCTTTTTCCGCATAAACCTTAAATTTGGTCAGGTCGGCTTCGTAAAACCGCTCGCTGTTCTGGTACAGCACGGCGCGGTCGGGCTGCCAGAACAGGATGTTCTGCTTCGGATAGCCGATGGAGAATTTGTGTTTGATTTCCTTGTCGAGGTCGTCGTCGGAGTCCTTGGCTTCCCAAAGGCCGTGATTGAGTCCGTAGTGGTCGAGCAACGCGCCGTCGGCTTTCGCGTCGGGCTGGCCCTTGCGTTTGATGGCGAATTCAGGAACAAGTTTCCAGTCGAACTGGCGGGCGCAGGATTCGAGCAGTTCGTGAAACGCGGAGCGGACAGCGCCTTCGTGCTTGATGCCGAGCTTGGCGAACTTGGCGAGGTTCTCATAG
>PLJQ01000508.1 GCA_003140275.1 Limisphaerales bacterium | reverse complement strand
TTTCCCCCAGGCAGTTCCCTACATGCTGCAAGGGCTGGATTTCTCCATGAACGAACCGAAGCGGGCGGTGATTGCCGGTGATCCGACCAAGGCCGAAACCCGCGCCCTGCTGCGCGCTGTCCATTCCGTTTATCAACCGAACAAAGTCGTGCTTGGCAACGTTGGCGCCGTCGAACCGTTCGCCAAAACGTTGCCCGCGAAAGATGGCCCGGTCGTTTACCTCTGCACCGGCACCGCGTGTCAGCCGCCGACTAAGGATGCGGTGAAGATCAAGGAGATGTTGCGCTGATCATTGGTCTTGCGCGGGGGAATCGGACGTGGAAATCGGCATCGGGCAAAATCTTTAAGCCCTAAGTTCAATGAACTGTTCTCCTTGCTCCAATCGTTTCAATGCGTCTGGCCAGAGCGGTTCAAGCCACGCCTGCAACGCCAGGTTTGAACAATTCCCCTTCCGAATCCAAATCAACGCAACCGGTCTTTCGCTTAATAGCCAGCGGTCATCTGGGACGACGGCGTCCGGCTCCCCAAGCGAAACGGCGGAGAACGCCGAAAGATTTCCTGGCCCGAATTCAATGCGCTCCTTAATCGCGGGATCAACTTTTTCAACCTGTTGACTGAAACGATGACAGGGTACAGGGACTCCTACAATCCGCCGAAGAAGGTCAAGGGACGGTTGACTGACGAACCTGAGGCAATTTGGACGATCCATTCAGACCCCGAAACGAAGATGTTCAGAATCTCCGGCTGAGTTTGTAAAAGTTTGGTCCTTGCACCAAGAAGTTCAAAATACATCTTCAGTCTTACCAGCCTCAAATGTAATACATCTTCTCCTTCGCCGCGCTTTCCTCGAGCAATTGCTGGAACGTGATGGCGTTGGCGGTTTCGTCGAGCGCCGTTTTCATTTTCTGCCACGCCCGACGCAGTTCAGGCGGGCAATTGGGATCGCTGAGGGCGGGCGTGTCGAAAATGTGTCCCTGACCGCATCGGAGGACATCGCCCAGGGTGATTTCCGCCGGCGACCTTGCCAGCAGATAGCCGCCCTCCTTCCCGCGCACGCTCTTGACGATCTGCTGCGATTTCAACTCGATTAATATCTGCACCAGGTAATTGGCGGGGATGTTTTGTTCCGCCGCCAGGTCCTCCACGCGCAACGACGCGCCGGTATGATAGTGCCGCGACAGTCCCAAAACCGCGCGGGTGGCGTAGTCACTTTTGACCGTCAGTTTCACGGTCGCAACTTAGGCAGAGCGTTGCCAAACCGCAATCAAAACAAAAATGGAATGTTAACCGGAATTTCAGAGCATGTACGGAAAAGCCGTTTGGTGTCCCGGCTTTAGCCGGCAAGCACGACCAACGCACGCTAAAGCGTGGACACCAAACGGTAGCGTCCGCTCGCCGTTGCAATTCCTTAAACGCTCTCGGGAAGCAATCGCCCGGCAGCCGATTCTTGGTGCGTGACATGCACGTCGGCTTCCCTTAACTTCCACCTGTATGCGTTCAGTGAACTGATACATCTCCGGCTTCGAGCACGAACTATTTCCACCTTCCTCGCGAATTTATGCCTGAAAAAAAGCTGGTTCATTTGACGGATGCCGACGGCACCACCGCTATGATTGCACCGGAACTGGGTGGCTGGCTTTTGCGCTACGCCCGGCCGTTGCCGAAACACGGGTTCGTTGAGGCGTTGCACTTTTCCCAGGCGGTGATCGACCGTTACCCGCGTGAGATGTATGCCGGCAATCCCATTCTTTTTCCACTGGCGAGCAAGAACCTCGCCGGCGGCAAGGAGCATCACTACGAATGGAACGGGCAGGTCTTCCACATGCCGCAGCACGGTTTCGCGCGCCGGATGAACTGGTCGGTCGTGGAGCAGACCGCCACCTCGTTGACCATGGAACAAACGGACGATGAACACACCCGCGCCAATTATCCCTTCGCGTTCCGGCAGCGTTTGAGTTATCGGCTCGACCAGGGGCGGTTGCGTTGGGAGCAGGTGCTGGAAAATCTTGGCGCTGAACCGATGCCTTTCAGCACGGGTTTTCATCCGTATTTCCGGGTGCCGCTGACGCCGAAAAGCGAGCGCGCCGTTTGCTTCGTGGAAATCCCGGAGGCCAAACGTGTGACACCGCAGGGAAAATGGGAGCGTTTCTCCGCCAAACCATTCCCAGCCCAGAACTGGAGCGTGCAGGAGGATGTGTCGGAAACGATGTTTTTGACCGACCTGAAAAAAGCGGAACTGATTTTGATCGACCCGGTCAGCGAACTGGAAGTGACGCTGAATTTTGAGGAAGCCCCGCGACATCGCTTCGTTGCGCTCTGGGCGAAGTCGCCGGAGGAACCGTTTTACTGTTTGGAACCATGGACGGCACTGCCCAACTGCTTCAGCCGGCCAAAAGACCGGGAGTTAATCATCCTTGGCCCCAACGAAACTTTTCGCGCGGCGATGTGGATGCAGTTGCGTCCGATGGCGTGAAGCCGTAAGCCGATGGCAAACGACGGAGATTTAATCGAGGATTTATTCCGGCAATTGATGGCGCGGGACTGAACAAGTTGGTTTCGCTCCAACCGCATTGATAGAATAAACGCCGCCTTTGGGACATTTGAATGCCTCAAAGCCGCCGGACCTTCCCAGATAGACTCCTATCTCTACTTTCGTAGGCGTATCGGTATTTTCCTTTTTGTATTTTAATGCCCATTGCTGTTTGGCTCCATCGATCATCCGAAGATTGTTGATGCAGGCGTTTTTCTGCGCCGTATCGCGCGCTTTGACAAAATTCGGAATGGCGATGGCGGCCAGCATTGCGATAACTGGAATCAGGGCGATACCGATATAACCGGTGATCAACCCACCCAGCGCGAGGCCGTCGCCGGTGATCGCGCCGCCGGATCGTTTGATTTTTGAGTAAGCGATGTGCCCGCAAATCACAGCGGGAATGGCAAATAGCGGCCCGATGCAAGCGATGCTGAGGACAACGGCGAGAATGCCGCAGACCAGACTCCAAATCGCCAGCTTGGAATTCCTGGGTTCGGCGGTAGCCGTTGTCGGAGGTGGCATTTCGTTCATACGATTTGGTTCGTTTGATTTGGGTGAGCCAGTGTGCCCAAAATGGCCATTATACAGGAAAAACTCAATGATTTTTTGTCTGACTTTTCTTCATCGGTGGCGCCAAGTTCAACTACGCCGCCCCATCGACAATCTGACAAACCACTGGCGCAAGTTTTCGCCCCGTGCGCTGCTCATATTGACTTGCCATGTGTTCCATAAAGTTCCCGGCTTGATGATAAGCCACGAGGTTGATGGTCGCGCCGCCAAAGCCGCCGCCCGTCAACCGCGCACCGTGACAACCGGGATGGGCACGAGCCAGCTCCACCAATAGATCGAGCTCGGAACAACTGTTCTGCAAAAAATCGCGGGAACTTTCGTGGCTCTGAAACAGGTACTGACCCAGTTGCCTCAAATCCTCCTCCCGCAACGCCCGTTCCGCCGCGACAACGCGCTGGATTTCCCCGACGACATGGTAAGCACATTGATACTCGCGCTCGTTGAGCCGGCTTCGATTGGCAGCCAGGAATTTTGCGTCCACCGAGCGCAGCGATTTGGCGCCGAGCGCGCGGGCGGCGGATTCACAAAGCCGGCGCAGTTCGTTGTAACGGCCTGCCACCAGTTCGCGTTTCACGCCGCTTTCGCAGACAATAATGGCCTCGCCAAGGAGCGGCGTGGTTTCGACAGAGTAGAAACGGCAATCAATGCTCATGACGTGCCACGCCTTGCCAAACAACGAGGAGATTGGGTCGAGCAGACCGCAGTTCACGCCCACGAACTGGCTTTCAGCGGCGTGGCACAACCGGGCGAAACGTATTTTTTCATCGGCGGTGAGCGGCGGCAATTCGCCCCTGGCATTACGTTTGGGCGGCGGCGTGGCGCCGGTTTCACCCAGGCTGAATGGATGGAGCGCGCGCACGGTCAACGCGGTCGCGACTTCCAAAGCCGCTGAACTGCCCAGCCCCGCGCCGATGGGAATGGTGCTGTGGATGGCCGCGTTGAAACCCGTGAAATGAACACCGCGTTTGCGAAGTTGATCGAGCGCGCCTTTGATGTGATCGGCCCAGGGCGCGGCGGGATTTTTTTTGAATTCGCTCGACCAAAAAATTTCACGGCCCGGAAACGCGGAGGAGATGATCTTGATTTTGCCGTCGGTGCGCGGCGCGGAGGCGATGCCGAGGTATTTGTCGATGGCCAGCGACAGGACGAGGCCTTCGTTGTAATCCGTGTGGTTGCCGAGCAGTTCGAGCCGGCCCGGCGCGCGGACGTCGTGAGCGGGTGTATAGCCGAAGTGGCGCTTGAACAGCTGTTCGGCTTCGCGCATACCGTCCGGCGTCCGGCGGGTGGCGGGTTGCCTGACGCGGGAAGGATCGGAACGGGACACGCCACCAGACTTACAGCCGGTCAAACTTCTTTGCGAGATCGAAATCCTTTTCCGTCAGGCCGCCTTGATCATGCGTGCTGAGGCTCAGCGTGACTTTGTTCCACCGGATGTCGATGTCTGGATGGTGCCAGGCCTTCTCCGCCAGCTTCGCGACGGCATTGACGAATTTTATCGCCGCCGGAAAATCCTTGAACTGGTAGGTGCGGGTGATGGCCGCGCGTTTCTTTTTCCAAACCGGCGCGGCCGGAAGCGCCGCCTTGATTTGAGCAGGTGTAAATTTTGGCATGACCAACCAATGCCAGAATCACGGGGGTCTGGTCACGCGAAAATTTCCATCGTTGATGAGCGGGGAAAACTTATCCCGCTGGCTTGACACCGTCGTTTCGTCGCGCTTCACGAAGCAAGCTGAGACTGGTGACCAACGACCACAGCCAGGCAGCGAGAAAGGTTATCGCTCCGGCCGGCCCCAGCCACGGAAACGGCAGCGGCCCGGCGGCGATCCCTTTCAAAAAGCGGAACGCGTCGAAACACAATTGGATGAACCAGCCGGCAACCATGAGGAAACCAGCCACGGCCAGAGTCAATTGTCCGATGCCCACCCAGATGCGTCCCCCCATTACTGAACCCAGGCCCGGCGTTCCCAATTGATTGATGAGCGCGCAATTCCGGGCCTTGGCCCGGCTAAGCGGTTGGCGCGGCGGACGGATTAAAGACATCCTCATAGGCGTATATCAGGGCGATATAGCCGATTGGCGTGGTCACAAAAACCCCGACGCAACAAGCCACGAGACCGGCCGCTGAAATCAGTCCCACCAGCAACAGGAGACCCAGGACGATCCAGAAATGCTGGTTCACGATCTTGCGGCTCATTTCCATGGCGTCCCAAAAATCCATGCGTTTGTCGATGACGAGAGGCACGCCAAAGATCCACGCTACAGCCAGATAAATGCCCGGCAACACACACAACGCGAATCCCAGCAAAGTAAGTAATCCGACCACCAGCCCAACCAGCGCCAACTGGCCAAAGACCGGGCTGAATCCGACAAAGGCATCGCTCACGTTTACAGGTTGCCTGCGAATCAGCTTGAGATAGAAACCATAGAGTCCGCCGTAGAAGATGCTATAAATGGGCATCCCCAGGATGTAGCCCAGCGCAACGATGAAAATGGCGCCTGGCGTAACGTTGCCTCGTATCAGCGACTGCATTGCCGGCCGGGTGATCAAGGCAATGATTTGATTGATGCCGACCGTGACGATCATCACTAACAGGGTTGTTCCCACAACCAGCAAGAAATTCTCTTTCACGAGGTTCCAGCCGCGTGCAATGCAATGGCCAATGTCGATATCATAACCCCGCGCGAGGATGTTCCCCGGTGAAGTGGAAGACCCGCCCATTTCCAAAACCTGAGGCATTGCGGCCATTGGCATGGCACCCAGCGCATCCGCAAATTCCGGGAATTCTGAAAGTGGCCGCCATTCCGGACTGCCTTCCGCCTGTCCCGCGGTTTGGCCATTCAGCCGGCCTTCGGCAATCCATTGGCGGATTTGGTCGGCGGGAATGGGGCCATACTCCTTTTGGTCGGCACCGATGATTTTATACATGCGCGGAATGTGCCCGGAAAAAGTAAAATTCGTCAAGGTGTCACTGCATTCGGCATCAGCATTGCGTGATTCAGAACCATTCTTTCCGCCCGTCAACGTAAGTCCTCACGAACTCCTCGTCCGCTTTCGCGAGGTAGATGATGCCCTCGATCAGGCCAATGATGTGCGTCACCAGGCCGCCAATGCCGCATGTCAAGAGCGTGACCAGCAGCATGATGAGTCCCGCGCCCGTATATCCCAAAATAAATTTATGAATCCCCAGTGAGCCCAGTAAAATGCCGCAAACCCCGGCTGCGATTTTGTTCGATGCCCGCGATGCAGTAGCGGATGATGGCGGCGAAATCGTTGGTGGAGCAGTCGAGAGGGGCGGTGGAGTGTTTTTGATTTCACCAGCAAACTCAGAGAACGAACTGAGCGGCTTCCACTCCAATGCTCCGTCTGGCTGAATCAAGGTCTGCCCGTTGACGCGGTTTTCGGCGATCCAGCGCCGAAGTTGCTCCAGAGTGGCCGGGCCATATTGCTGACCGTCGGTTCCGATGATTCTGTAAGTAGCCATAAGTGTCTTCGGTCAATGGAACTTGTAGGGTAATGACGGTGGCGGCGCAAGTCTGCCGCAACAAAAAACACAACCCTCGTCGGAGACTTCACTCGATAAAGCTTACGGACAAGGTTGTCCGAGCCCCGACGTCACGGTGCAAGCCATGCGAAGGAATGAAAATTCCGTAACACTGTGAATACGATCGCGACGCAGAGAAACGCCCATAGAAATATGGGTTGGACAGCGAACGTGGCCACTTGCCGGCGCAAACGTGCTGCAACGAATCGCGCTGCAAGCCATCCAGAGCATGGCAGGCAAAGTAACAGTAGCGCGTTGAAACGCGCCGCTTCGAGAACGTGTCCGTGGAGTAGTTGATGCAGCGCTCGTAGCGAGCCGCAGCCCGGACAATTCAGGCCGGTAATCGAATGAAAATAACAAATCGGATAAAAAGGATAATGACTGGGATTGAAGAAAAACAAAATCGTAACTGTACCCCCGGCTACAAGCGCGGCCAATGCAGACACGGAGAAACTCCGGTCGTGTCCCTCCATCAGTTGGGGCGGGACGCAGCGCTTGCCGAAGCCGGCATCGTGATTCGCGCCGTTCCTAAACTCTGTGCGGTCAATGGAAAGCATTCTTCACTTCCGGCTTTGACAAGACTACCAATGCCCAAATGCCAAATGGCAAACCAATGAGACAGCAAGGTGAGATGCACGGCACCATGGCGAGGATACTCGCCGTCATCGCCAGACCATGACTTTCCAGCTTCTTCATCTTCAACGCGCCATAAAAAATAAAGCCGCTCACCAGAAGGCCAACGATGCCAGTCACGATTCCAAGGGTGCTCGAAAAAAACAGGTTGGCAAAAGGTTGATTGACTAAAGCCTGGTTGCTCTGCTGCATCGCCCAAAAGGACGCGCCCACCAGGTTCATAACCAGAGAGATCGCTTGCAAAACAAATCCCAAAATGGCTACCACCATCAAGCCGACGGCTGGCCCGTTAACCTGTTCCGACGCAACGTTGCCTGGCGCGGCAAAACCCGTCAGTGACGGCGTGACGCCAGGCGCGCTTACGGAAAACTCGGGAAATTCTGACAGTGACCTCCAATCGGTAGTGCCCTCCAGCAGGATTTTGGTTTGCGCGTTGGCCCGGCCTTCCGCGATCCATTGCCGCAACTGCTCCGCAGCGACCGGCCCGTACTCCTTTTCATCTGCCCCACGGATTTTATACATGGGAACCTCTCTACCGTGAACCGAAAACAAACGCAAGATTGGAACTGCGCTTGATTTCCCGCAGTGCGCATCCTGGCACTGCCACCAACGAAACTCCGTGTCGAATGGAACGCGGGTGTCCCATTAGCAAACGATGTGATTGATTCGTCTCGGCACCCTTGCCATGCACTACAACTTTGCTCGCGTGCATCAAACCCTGCGCGTGACACCAGCGATGGAAGCGGGAATTGCCGATCACGTTTGGACGCTGGAGGAAATTGTCGGGCTGTTGCCTTGAATTTCTGGTAGTTGCGGTGCAACTTGTGAATCTATAATCGACGATATGAGCCGCAAGTCCACACTTCTCTGCTGCCTGGCTGCCATCTTAGTCCTGATCTTGGTCGGTTGTTCGACAGTCGGGCCGCTTTGCAGGTCTGGCGAGAAGGTTCGTGCGTCAATCTTGAAGCGCACACCGTTGGGGTGTTCGAGCGAACAGGTTTATACGTTTATCAAACAGCAGCGCTGGCCCGCTAGTTATGAAGAAACTGAAGGACTTGCGCCGGGCCGTACTGCGGCTGGCGGTATTGAGGTGGCCCGCGAACTTGGCACTACACATTTCTTATTGTTTCCGTTCGAGACGACGGTCATCGCATATTGGATTTTCGACAAGGATGGTCGTCTCATCGATGTGCGGATCATTCAGGATACCGATGCGCTATAAGAGACATCTCTAATACCGCGCTGATTTCAAACTGTACCACTACCGTTTGCTGCCTTGATTTTCAGTCATGTTGGGTTCAGGTTGGTTGTGGAATACACGATGAATTTAATTTCAAATTCTTGGGTGAGAAGATGCTTTTTAGCTTCGGTGTTTTTTTGCTTCGTGTTGGCTTGTTCTGGATGCACATCCAATTCTTTCCAGAAGTATTTGCAGAGGTGGGACGAAGAGCCACCTCCAACATTTGACACAAGTGCGTCGTTTTTACAACTTCAACCGGGTGATTATGGCTCATGGTCATGGAAGCCATGACGCTGATCTAAATTCAAACTATACAATACCCAAATCTGGCTTATATTGAAGTTGAATACTTTCCACCCCATCATCATCCAACTCTCAACTTGGTCGAATGAAAACAATCTCAAAAGCGCTTATCGGAGCCGTTCTATGCGCGATGGCCTTTCCGCTCCGCGCTCAGAACGCCGGTGAACCGCCGCTGCCTTCCCTTGACAGCATTCTTCATCGCGTACTCGAACGGGTCGAGAAGGAGAGCGAAAACGACCGTCAATTCAACGCGCAATACCTTTATTCCCGTTCCAAGCGGACGGAAACCCGCAACTCGCAGGGCGAGTTGAAAAAGAAGGAAGAACAAACCCGCGAGCATAATCCGACCATCGTGCGTGTTGCGGCCCCCGCCCGGCCGATCGAGCCGACTCCACAACCTCGCGCTGACGCCGGACACGCTCAATCTGGCACCAACGCCACTGCCGGCGTTCATGGGCCGGCCTTCGAGAAAAGTGATTTCCCGTTGAATGATGATTTGTTGAAACGGTTCAGGTTCACGCTGCTGAGACGGGAAACGCTCAATGCCCGGCCGACGCTGGTGTTCGATTTTGTTCCCGCCGGTAAAAATCTTCCCGAACGGAACCTCAAAGATCGTTTCATCAACAAAGCCGCGGGCCGTGCCTGGGTGGATGAAGCCGATGCCGCCGTGGTCAAAGCCGATCTGCACCTGACAGAAAAGGTGAGCGTGGTGGGCGGTCTGGTGGGCGCGCTCTGGAAGTTTAATTTCAAATTTAATCGCGAACACCTGCCCGATGGCCTCTGGTTCACGCGCGACACGGATTGGCATCTCGAAGGCCGGGAATTCTTCATCCGCAAATACATGGATTATCACGAGGAAAGAACTGACGTCCGCGTCGCCCGACGATCCCGCTTTTCTCAAGCGGAATGAGCTTGATCCTTGCCGGTGGTTGATCGATCGATCCGCGGAGTACCGCCCCTCCATGCAACAGAGAAAAAATAAAACATATCTACTTCTTTTAGTTGGAATTTATGTTGCGTCGTATCTCGGCTTGTCCAGAACGTCGCTGAACATTATGAAAAAAGAGGGACTTGACGGCTTCTATTACGTGCCCTGTGATATAGTCACGGTAGCGAGAAATAGAAATGTCCAGATACTTCATGAAACTGGGGTATATTTTTACTATCCTATCTGGTGGGTGGATCATTTACTTGGCGGACCACAATGGGCGTATGAGCCAATGGAACAGGTAGGGACACCTCAAACAAATTCCACGAACCGTTGACCAGATGGATTCACCAATTCTATTGCTCAGTTCCTCGATTCGAAACAACTTGGCCGACCACGTGGGCTGGCTGGGATGGGTGACATCGACCACGTCGCCCGGTTCCAGCGCCAAACCTTTCACATTGGTCTTCAATTGGCAGGTCCGCATCGAGCCTAAATGCTCTCTCAATATGATGCCGGCCAGGCGCTCGGCCTGGCCTTGATCGGTGATGGCCGGGAACGTCAGATTCTCCTCCACCACGCCGTCGTTGCCGATGCGCGGTTCGCGGCCGCGCTGATCGGCGGCGGCGTCGGCGACGACGGAGGTTTGCGCGTTGTAGGTGTCGGCGGTGTTGAAGAGGAGTTTGACGCCGTTCGGGCGTTGCGTGCGGTCCACTTCTTCGCTGACAAAGGTGCTGGTCACGTTGGGCATCAGGCCGTCCAAAGCGATGGTGGTGGGGTCAAAGCTGAAGACACTCGTGGCGCTGGTCCGCGCTTTGAGGGTGCATTGGCCTTCGGTCAAAATGAGATAGGAATAACAGGTGTCGAGGATGGCCTGCAAATGCTGCTGGATTGGCTTGCGCGAATCGAGGACGTAGTTGGCCTGGTAACGCTTGCCGATCTCCAATCCCAGCGCCGAGACATAGCTCACGGCGGCATCGCAGAATATCGCCAGCGCGGTGGCGGCGGTGAAATCAATCCGGCTTTCAGCGAAGCCTTTTCCGCGCAGGGTGTCGGTCAAGAGATAGACCATCTGGACGGCGGGGTTTTGGGTGAATTGGCGCAGGTAACAGGTGTAATCCACGAGCGCTCGACTTGGGCGGGGGGAATGACGCCGACCGGTTGCAACCCGAGGCGTTGGAGGAGGGTGTAACCGTTCTCGATGCGGGATTCGCAGCCGTTGAGGATGTGGAGAAGTTTGCCTTTGCCCAGGGCGACGGCGACGTGGACGGTCTGGCCCTTGGCGTTGGCGAAGAAGACCACGTCGCCGCGGGTTAATTCAGAGGAGGATTTGATTGGCTCTCCCTCACCCCGGCCCCACCGCCATTTAGTTAAGCGTATAAAG
>PLJQ01000505.1:16319-16462 GCA_003140275.1 Limisphaerales bacterium | reverse complement strand
CCCATCGCGATGACGTATTTCGGTTCCGGCATCTGGTTGTAGAGGCGCACGACCTGCGGCGCCATTTTTTTGGTGACGGTGCCGGCAACGATCATGAGATCCGCCTGACGCGGTGAGGGACGAAACACTTCCGCGCCGAAGCG
>PLJQ01000505.1:0-16178 GCA_003140275.1 Limisphaerales bacterium | reverse complement strand
TCAACACGCCTTTCACCCATGCCCACACGAGACCTTCGACCAGCAACACCAGAAAAATTATCATTGCGAGAAACGCGTCGATCGACAGACCCGTGAACGCCACGGCAAAGGGCAGCAGGAATATCGTCTCCACGTCGAAAATCAGGAAGATAATGCCGTAGAGATAATATTCCGATTTGAATTGCACCCAGGCGTCGCCTTTGGACTCAAGCCCGCATTCATAGATCGCATTTTTGTCCGGGCCGGGCTTGCGCGGAGAGAATTTTTTCGCCCAAAGCCAGGCCAGTGCCAGCGGCGTGAGGCAAAAAACCACGGCGGCGATCAACAAAACCGTTATGAACCAGTAGGGATTATATTCAACAGTCATGGCGCAGGCCTGCTTTGCTACTTTTTTCGGAAGCCACCGTACCAGTTGGAAATCGAAGCGTCAAGGAATGCGGCCAGTGGTTGAAAATTTAATGACGAAGATGCGAAAGGGCGTTTAATTTTGTTCCGGCTTGTGTTTCCGCAGCCCCACCGAATGGGCGATGTCGTCGAACTCCTCATGGCTGACGTCTTCGAGTTGCTTGCCTTTGGCCGCCAGTTTTTCGTTGATCTTGATGGCCTTCTCCGTCATGACCTCATGAGTTTCCTCCGAACCACCCACCAGGGCAAAGTTATGTCCTTGGGTAACTCGCTTGTGGCCGTCGGAGTCGAGGCCAACACCAAGCATGATCGCCCGGCGCCGCTTCTTTTTCTTGTTCGGCACATCTGCCATCGGCAAAACCTAAAGTTTCATGCCGAAAGCGCAAGGTTCAAAGTGAACCCGCCATCAAGTGATACTCAATGGTTTGCCATTGCCGCGCGGCCCCAGTCGCAACAGGGAAGGAACGGCTTTCTTTGCCCATTCATCGGCGGTTGGATAAGCGGACGCCGAGCCGCCAAAGGAACTTCGCAGCATGTCGGTGTTGATGATGCCGGGATTCAGCGCAATCGCGGCCATGCCTGCTGGCAACTCCTGCGCCAGCGATTGCGTGAGTCCTTCTATCGCCCATTTCGTCGCACAATACGGTGCCACCTCGGCATCAGTCGAGCGGCCCCAGCCCGAACTGAAGTTCACGATTACTCCGCTCTTCCGTTCGACCATCGCCNNTTTGACTTGTTCATCGGAAGCAACATCGACTTCCGCGAAGTCATGGGGTTTGCCAAATGTCTTCCGCAGTTGTTCAATGGCCTCGCGAGAACGGCCACAGCCCAACACGGTATGTCCGAGGCGGGCGATCTCATTGACCATGGCCTGGCCAAGTCCCCGGGTGACACCCGTGATTACGACGATTTTACCGACTGGCATACGCGCTAAGTCTGTGTTTCATCCATGTGCGGTTTCAATGTATTTTTCCGCTATGAATCCCATCGCGAATTCCTGTCCGCTTTTGCCGTCGTGCGGCTGTATATTAGGTGAAAAGTGATGCTGGATGACCAACAACTATTACGCCGATACGTCGATGATGGTTCCGAAGCTGCCTTCGGCGAACTGGTCGCGCGTTACGTGAACCTCGTTTATTCCGTCGCACTCCGAAGGACGAGTGGTGACGCGCACCTCGCACAGGATGTGGCGCAACTGGTCTTTACCGACCTCGCTCGCAAAGCCCGCTCTCTGCCGGAAGGTGTCGTGCTGGCCGGCTGGCTTCACCGTGCGACGCGTTACGCCGCCGCGCAATTGCTCCGTACCGAACGCCGTCGAGTGGAGCGCGAATACGAGGCTGTGGCCATGAAAACTCTTGAATCCGAAACCACAACCGATTGGGAACAAATCCGTCCACTGCTCGACGAAGCCCTCGACGAACTTGGGCGCAATGATCGCGACGCGCTGCTGCTTCGCTTCTTCGAGCAACGCAGCCTGGCGGAAGTGGGCCATGCGCTTGGCTCGAATGAAGATGCCGCCCGCAAGCGTGTCACCCGTGCGCTGGAGAAGCTTCGTGCCCGCCTCACTCGTCGCGGAGTGACGACCTCCGCTGTGACCCTCTCGACCGCGCTTCCAATCCACGGGATTCAAGCCGCTCCTGTCGGATTAGCGGCAACGCTCACGAGCGCATCACTGGCGAGTGCAGCGGCGGGAACTGGATCAACGCTCACTCTTTTGAAACTTATGGCTACAATAAAACTCAAAGCTGGAATTGTCAGTGCGATTGTGGTGGCCAGCGTGGCGACCTCGTTCGTGATTCAACACCAAGCCCAAGCCAAGATGCGTGAAGTGGACGCCTCGCTGCGCCAGAAAGCAGATCAACTGGCGCGACTGCAAGCGGAGCGCGAGCGGCTGGTGATTCTTGCTGCTCAGACCAACTCGCCCAATCAGTTGAATGATTTGCTGAGACTGCGTGGCGAGGTTGGATTCCTCCGGAAGCGAACGAACGACCTGGCAACGTTGCAAGAGGAAAATCGCCGGCTGCGAGCGCGGAACTTAGCCCAATCCGAGAACTCCAAAACGCCTCTACAGCGACGAGAGGAAGAACATGCGCAAGCCATCGCGAAGTTGCATTTCGGCAGAGTCTGTCTGCTTGCGTTTGATATGTATGCCCGGGATAACCAGGGCCAGATTCCGACAAACTTTGAACAGGTTGCAGTCTATTTACCAAAGGAAACCTACACCCAAACCAATGTGACGACCGATCAATATGAAATTGTCTACCAAGGATCGTTAAACACGATTACGAATCCGGGAAACGTCATCGTGATCCGGGAAAAGCAGGCTTGGACGAGCGACAGTGGTGGGTGGAGCCGAGCCTATGGTTTTGCGGATGGCCATTCCGAAATTCATTTATCTCGGGATGGTAATTTTGAACCTTGGGAAAAACAGAAGGGTATCAAGCCGTCCGGCCAATGACTAACACAACGATCAAGATTGGCTTCATCATCGCACTTGCAATCGCCAGCGTGGCAACACCGTTGGTGATTCATCGCCACGCCCAGGTGAAACTGCATGACAGAGATCTGGCTTTGAGGACACAGGCTGAACGGCTCAGCCAATTATCAATGGGGAACGAACATCTGTCGAATCTCGTTGCTCAGTCGAAATCGTCGCTCTCCGACGAACAACTCAGGGAGTTGCTCAGACTACGCAACGAAGTTGGACAGCTTCGCACGCAAACGAACGTGATTCAAAAGTTGCGAGAGGCAAACTCCCAGCTTGGTTCCGGGCTAACAACCGCGCAAAGCCCGCAGAGACAGATGTCCCAAGCAGAGCGTGAGGAAGCACTCTCACTTGAGATAGTTGAAACGATGAAGAACATCAGTCGAGAATTGCGACCGGCAATGCAACGGTTTGCCAACGATCACAACAACAAAGCGCCCACGAGCTTTTCTGAACTCAGGGATTATTTCCCGACTTCGGGTGGAAATCGAATGACCGGCCTCTATACCTTCGGATTTATTCGTGAAAACGGATCGATGCCGGGCGATGCGTTAATCTTGAGTGAAAATGGAACGCACCGGAAGCCAGACGGAAAACCCGCGCGGGTTTATGCGTTCAGCGACGGACGCGTCATCGAGGTAACGGCGCCGAGCGAAGATTCTGAGACCTTTTTCGAAAATTGGGAAAAGCAGCACATGACTTCGTCGCCAAATGAACAGTGACAGATGGAGATTTCATCCCAAGGCAGCTCGATGTAAACTTCGCCCGTGCATATCGTCACCTTGACCACCGACTTCGGCACGGCCGATTGGTTTGTCGGCACGATGAAAGGCGTAATCCTCAGCATCGCTCCGCGCGCCAAGATAGTGGACATCACACACGAGATTCCCGGCGGCGACATACGCGCCGGCGCGTTTGCGTTGGCGGCGAGCTATCGCTTTTTTCCGCGCAAAGCGATCCACATTGCGGTCGTTGATCCCGGCGTCGGCAGCCGTCGCACTGCCATTGCGGTGCAAACCGCGGATTATTTCTTTATCGGCCCGGACAATGGAGTTCTGTCGTTGGCGTTGGCAAAAGAGAGAATCAAAAGCATTCATCGACTCACGAACAAAAAGTTTTTTCTTCAGCCGGTGAGGCAGACGTTCCACGGGCGCGATGTCTTTGCGCCCGTGGCGGCGCATTTGAGCGAGGGCGTCGCCCTACGGAAGTTTGGACCAGAGCAAAAGTATTTCACGCGATTGGATTGGTCAGGTCCGCGACAGAATCGCGGAACAATTCAAGGAGAGGTTGTTTACATCGACCGGTTCGGCAATGCGATTACCAACATCACCGGCGAACTTTTGGCGCAACTTAAGCCGTCTTCGCTCCGGGTTTTCGTGCAGCAAAAGCGGCTTTGTCCGGTGAAAGATTTTTACCAGGCGGTGCCGGTCGGCAAAGCGGTTGGCGTCATTGGCTCAAGCGGATTCCTGGAAATCGCCGTCAATGGCGGCTCGGCAGCTCAAGAGTTCAGTTTGAAGATTGGGGACGCGGTGGCGGTTCGTAAAAAGTAATTCGGCTGCTGGTCTTCCGCCAAGTCGTAACGATGCAGCCCGGCGAAAACCCCTTACCCTCCGCGTCCGACGGGGAGAGGGAACGTTTTCGCGCGTTGAACGCCTGAACTGGAGAATATGGACTGCGCCGGCAAGCGCAGCGACGACGGCNNTCCGCTTGCCACCGCAGTCCAAATCTGCATCCTGGCGGTTTGACACTGTTCGCGGTTTGTAGTCTCATGCGCCGTGGTTTCACCGACAGAAAAAAGCGTTTATGAATCACGTTGAAGGGTCGCGCAGACCCGGTGAATTTCGCGAGAAGTTGCTCTTCCTCTTTTTTCTTTTCATCGTGACGGCGACCTGGTGCCACGCCGCAACCCATTCAAAACAATTGCCGATGGTCCCCATCTGGCAGCGATTCGAACAAGCCTTCAAGAGCAAGGTCAGCTACACGAACGCACTGCAAGATGTGGCGTTGAGCGTAACGTTCACTTCGCCGGCAGGCGAGACGACGAAGATTGACGGCTTTTGGGATGGCGAAAAGACCTGGCGCGTCCGCTTTGCCCCCGACCAACCGGGCAAATGGAACTACCAAACCATTTGTTCGGACGCGGCCAACACCAATCTGCACAACCAGACCGGCGAATTCCTCTGCACGGCGGCGGTTGCCGATTCGCGCTTCCATCAACATGGCCCGGTGCGCGTGGCCGGGGATTATCGCCATCTTGAGCACGCGGACGGCACGCCGTTTTTCTGGCTGGCGGACACGGTCTGGAACGGCCCGCAACGCGCCGAACCCAGAGATTGGGCGGCCTACGTGGGCGCTCGCACGCTTCAGAAGTTTACCGTCGCCCAATGGGTTGCCGCGCCGGGCGTCGATGCAAAGAAACAAACGGCTTTCACCGGAAGAGCACGCATCGCCGTAAACCCCGGCTTCTTCCAACGGCTGGATGACAAACTGGACGCGTTGGACCGGGCGGGAATCCTGAGCGCAATGGTACCGCTCCGGGATTATGATTCGTCCGCAACCAACAAAATCCAGGCGCTGCCAGAAGATCAGGCCGCCCGGCTGCTGCGTTATCAATTGGCGCGGTGGGGAGCAAACAATGTGGTCTGGTTGCTGATGTGCGAAGGCAATGCGCTCGGCGGCAACGTTGCCCGCTGGAAACGTATTGGCCGCGCCATTTTCGGCGAAGGCCATCATCCGCCGNNCCCGCCGGTCTTGCTTTTTCCCGGCGAGACGGATTGGGTGCTGAGCGAATTTCGCGGCGAAACGTGGGTTGACATTTTTGGCTACCAAAGCGCACAGGAGATCAATGACGACACGCTCAAATGGTCGGTGGCCGGTCCCCTGGTGAATGAATGGCGACAGGAACCCTTCCGCCCCCTCATCAACGTGGCGCCGCCGTATGAAAACGAACTGGCGACTCCCTCCGCCGAACGAACCAGCACGGAATCTGTGCGTCGCGCGCTTTATTGGAGTCTGCTGAATGCTCCGACGACCGGCGTCAGCTACGGGGGTCACGGAGTTCGAGATTGGAGCGACGCCACCGATCCGAAGAACAAGAGTTCAACCCGGAAACTTCCGCTCTGGCATAAATCCCTGTTCATGCCTGCGGCCAATCAGTTGGCCACGCTGTCGGATTTGTTCAACTCCATCGACTTCTGGATGCTGCGCCCCGCTCCGGAATTGGTGGTCAACCAACCTGGCGAAAAAGAGCCGCGCCGCTTCATCGCCGCCGCTCGAACCGAGTCCAAGGATGTGACAATTGTCTATGTTCCGGAAGATCGCACGGTTGAACTGCGCCTTGACGCGTTGCCGGGCTTGCCCACGATTGTCTGGATCAATCCCCGGACTGGCGAACGCAGTCCCGCCGTAGCTGTCGCTGGTCCCCAATCGTTTCAATTCCCCACGCCCAATCTCGGCGACTGGTTGCTGGTGATTAAAGCAGGAAAATGAACCTTACGTAGGGCTTGTAAGGGGCAGGCATGGTTGAGCCCTGCAGAAACCGCGCAAGATATGCCATCGAGCCTTATGTCAGGCGGTGCTTGGGAAGAGTCACGGGAGTTGACAAACCCGCGCGGAATTTAGAATAATCATGCAGGATGAAAGATAAAGTCGTACTGTTGGCCGGCCTTCTGGCCTGTGTCGTTCACCCGGCTTTTGGACAAACGCAACTGATTGTCAACGGCGGATTTGAAACCGGCGTTCCCGCGCCGTGGGTGATTGCAGGATCGGGGGATCAAATATCCCAGTCTGGTGCTCCGCCGTCAGGTATTGTTGCGTTTGACGGTTCTTATTATCTTTCGATGGGAAACTTCAATCTCGCCAACCAGGCAGTTTATCAGACCATCACCTTCCCAACAAATTTGATCGCGGCAACGCTCAGTTTTTATTACGACGTTGTGTCGACGGACACCTCCGGCATTGATACATTATCTGTATCCATTACGGATACGAACCTGAATCCTTTGGCCTTTGTGGGCAGCACAGACAATCTCGCTCCAACCTCGGGTTACGTTCTGGCGTTCACCAATCTGGTATCTTATACGGGACAGACCAACCTGTCGTCTTACGCCGGCCAAACTGTGAACATTTACTTTAGTGTGACGACAGCTTCCACTTCTGGAATTCTGACGACTTTTGGCATTGACGATGTGAGTATGTTGATTGGGACCACGGCGGATATTCCGGTCAATGATAATTTCACCAACCGCACGGCTTTGGCTGGCACTTCACTCGCCATCACCGCCACCAATGCTTTTGCCACCAAAGAGGCCGGCGAACCGAATCATGCCAGTAATGCGGGCGGCCACTCGCTCTGGTGGACCTGGACGTCGCCTGGCATTGGCACCGTCAAGCTCAATACGGCCGGCAGTTCCTTCACCACACTTTTGGGAGTCTATACGGGTTCTTCCGTGAGCAACCTCACTGCGGTGGCCTCGAACATTGGCAATGGCCGCGCTGGCGGGACCGCCCAGGTGGCATTCAACGTCACGACTGGAACGCAATATCAGATCGCGGTGGACGGTTTTAACGGAGCGTCCGGGGTCATCGATCTCAGCTTGAATTTTTCGCTCGACACGACCGCTCCTATGGTTTCCATTTCCTCACCGGCACCGGGCGCGGATTTGACCAACTCGACCGTGATCGTGCATGGCACCGCCAGCGACAACGTGAACGTAGCCGCGGTGGAATATCGGTTGGAAAACGCCGGCGGCACCAACGCCTATCAATTTGCAAACGGAACGAACACATGGTCGGCGACCCTCACCAATTTGATTCCCGGTTCCAACACCGTGAGAGTTTTCGCGATTGATACGAGCGGCAACCCCTCCCTAATGGTCGCCCGCACGTTCGCCTACGCGGTCCTCACCCCGCTGACCGTGACCACCAACGGCAACGGCACGGTCAGTCCCAACTATAACGGCGCGCGGTTGCAGATCGGGAAAAGTTACGCGATGACGGCCAAGGCGGCGCCGGGCTTTGGGTTCACGGGTTGGACGGGGAGCCTTCCCACCACCAATGCGACGCTGAAGTTCGTCATGGTATCCAATCTGACGTTCACGGCCAGCTTCGTGGACGTGACCCGGCCCACGCTCAGCATCACCGCGCCGACCACCGGACAGCGTTGGAGCAACGCGGTGTTCACCGCCACCGGGAAGGCAGGCGATAACGTGGGCGTAACCTCCGTACTCTATCAATTGAACGGCGGCGTTTGGACGATGGCCAACCCAGCCAACAACTGGACAAATTGGACGGCGCCCGGTCTGGCGCTGACACCGGGCACGAACGTGATCCGTGCATACGCAGTGGACACCACAGGCAATGTCTCGCTGACCAACACTGTGAAGTTTGTTTACGTCTTGACGGCGCCCTTGGTGGTTCAGACCAACGGCTCCGGCACGGTCACGCCGGATTACAACGGCCAGTTGCTGGAGATTGGCAGGCGCTACACCCTGACGGCCAAAGCCGCGATCGGTTCCGCCTTTACCAATTGGACGGACGGAGTTGGCGCGGTGGTGGCCAACAAACCGGCTTTGACATTTGTGATGCAATCCAACCTGACGTTCACGGTTAATTTCACGGATGTGGCGCGACCAATGAACATCATCAGCTTCCCGGCGGTGAACCAGATCGTCACCAACGCGCCATTCAGCGCCGCCGGAAAAGCCCGCGACAACGTGGGCGTGATGTCCGTGTGGTATCAACTCAATGGCGCGGGCTGGAACCCGGCCGCCACGGCCAACGCGTTTACCAACTGGACCGCTCCCGGCCTGACCTTGATGTCGGGGCCAAACCTGATCCAGGCGTTTGCGCTGGACGCGGCGGGCCATGCGTCATTCACCAACAACGTCAAGTTTTCATATCGGGTGGTGCCGGTGCTGGACTGGGCGCCGGATTCCTTGAACGGTTTGCTCGCTCAAGTGACGCCGGCGAACGGCCCGCCGGTGACTGCGGGCTTTGACATTTCCAACTTCACACAAACAGGTGAGAACGGGGACACCAACAGCGGGGATTATGCCGTCGGCAATTACCTCTATGTGAAAACCGGCACCAACACGGCGCAATTGACGCTGACCAACGCCGCACCGCCTACGCAATCGACCAATGGCCCCACCAGCGTGGAATTGATCTTTACCAACCACTATAGCGGCACCTTTAGCAACGCCGGCGGCGGCGATACCGGCGACATCAGCCTTTCGGTGGCGGTAAACTTTGAGCCAATCTCTTTGGCAGGCAGGACGATTTCTGCCATCCGTAGTGGCAGCGCCAAGACCAGGACCGTGGTGCTGGCCAGCAATGGGACTTTCACCACGACGCCGGCGAACACTGGTGGCAGCGGCTCAAGCACGGGAACGTACACTTTTGCGCGTTACAGCCCGGTGGGCGGGATGTTGGTCTTGACCTTTAACGGCGCGGATACGGGAGCCGTGGCGTATATGCAGGTGACGTTCACTTCCGCCACCGCGGGCGGCTACTTTGTGACGTCCTATGACACTTCCGGAAATCCGCCCAACACCGACAACGGCACTTTTACGCTACACTAAACGGCGGATGGCCACTGGCCTCGTGTAAATACTTAGGATTCTTTACGCTAGAGGTTTCAACTTTTTTTGGTCGAGGGTTGGGCTGAAGCAGCCGGACGCGATGCTGCTCGGAAATGACGCGCCATGAGAATTATGCCGACGGCGTAGAACATAAGATCGGCGATGCTGAGAGTCTTTTGAGTTATCCAGAACCAATAATAGTCGTTCTGTGACATGGGGCGTTTGAAAGTCAAGTCGAGGACGGCTGGAAGCAAGCCGAGGAGTGCCGAGAAGCCTAAAAGCGGAAAGAAATACAGCCGGCGCTGCCGCCGCGCAGAAAAGACGTAGAACGCCACAGCAAGGTTGGCAGTCACCTGCACAAAGAAGCCGAGATATAATAAAATCTCAGTCCATGTCATCGCTTAGATGGACACCGGCGTAGTTCATTTTTGTATATCTGAATCCCGTGGGTTCGTTTATCGAAACCAGTCCTTTGACCGAATCCGAAAGTTCCAACTTGTTCATCATTAACGAAACTGGTCACCAATGTACGACGGCTGGTTCATGGATTCAATCGGGAATTGTAAGAGCGGAAATTTTGGTTACTCGTGAAATAATTCACAAAATCGGCTGACAAAACTTCATCAAAAATAATTCAGAAAATCTTTTTTATTATCTCACATTTTTGAACGACCGTATAACCGCCAGCCAAGAAGCAATGCGCCACAGGCAACTAAGCCAAACCCGCTCGGCTCAGGAATAGGCTGAGGCGAAAAAAAGATATTGTCCAAAAATGCGCCGCCTTCAAAGCGCAGTTCACCAGTCTGGCCGGCAAAGGCGGAAATGTCTCCACCGTAAACCGTGTACTGCGGCGTGCTGTCCAGAACGGATAGGGGAATCTGCTGATTGGCAAATGACACCGACAGCGAACCAAATGCGAAGAACCTCAGCGATTGTGCGGAATTCGGAACGGTGCCGACCTGAGCAATTGCAGGAATAACCTGGCCACTTGGATAATTTGGCTGAAGCAGCACAAAATAATTTCCTTGGAATGGTTGGTAACTGGATCCTGGACCTTGCAAAGAAATCTCGGCGCTGCCCAGACTCACCGTGTTATAAATGACAAAGCCGAAGCCCAGTTGGCTTCCACCAGCATATCCCTCCTGCCATCCAGGCATTGCGTTTGTAATTGGAACAAATGCTGGCCCGGAGCCATAGGCGGAAACGTCTGCTGCTTCAAAGTCGAGGTTCACGAAGTCTTGGCCGAATGCAACGTGAGGCGGTTGACTGAACACCTTCAGGAAGCAACCCATCAGCAGGATCATTCGTAAAAGGGTTTTCAAGTGCATATCTTCAGTTACCACTATTGGCTATCAAATGAAAGGCTAAAAAATTGCTCCTTGATTCTATTTTCATCAACTCGTGGAGTCGGTGAAAAAACAACGCAGAGAATTTGTTGGTAATTCAGGATACGAACTTGGCGGCAAAATATCTGCGGGCGGTCTGCGATTTCGCGCCTCCGAATCCCGTACGCGCAAAGTCCGCATCGCCCAACGATTGCGTGCCAAAACGAACGTGACTTTGAAGTAGATTGTCGCAGAATTGCAGATGGACACATGGACGCACGTTGCCAACCGGTTGCAAAAAGTGAATAATGAAAACGATCAACCCGCCAACATGAACCCGGCCTGGTGTAAATACTCCGAACCCTTTAGCTTGGGTCGCGTCAGCTTTATGTTTTGGAAATACGCGAACCGCAAATTTCTCTGCCTTGGGTTGAGTCTGGGTGCAACTTTGTCCGGCCCGCAGATTCACGGCGGTGATTTGACCCCGGCAAAAGACTTCTGGTCGTTTCAACCCATCCAAGCCCCGCCCGTTCCAAAGATCGCGCAAACCACGTGGCCCAAATCGTCCGTCGATCATTTTGTTTTGGCCAGGCTGCAGAAAATGAGAATGTCCCCCGCCCCCGATGCGGACAAACGAACCCTGATTCGCCGCGCCACTTTCGATCTCATCGGCCTGCCCCCAACACCGCTGGAGATTGCTGATTTTCTGAGCGACACTTCGCCGGACGCATTCACAAAGGTGGTGGATCGATTACTGGCCTCGCGGCACTACGGTGAACAGTGGGGACGACACTGGCTCGACGTGGTTCGTTACGCCGACACCGCCGGCGAAACGGCCGACTATCCCGTGCCGGAAGCCTATCTCTACCGCAACTACGTAATCAGCTCCTTCAATCAGGACAAACCGTACGATCAATTCATTCGCGAACAAATCGCCGGCGATATTCTGGCGCGACACGCGCCGGGCGAGAAGTACGCGGAAAACGTCATCGCCACCGGCTACCTCGCGATTTCCCGCCGGTTTGGTTTTGACAGTGAAAATTATCATCACCTGACGATCGAGGACACCATCGGCACATTGGGAAAATCCATTCTCGGTTTAACGCTCGGTTGCGCCCGCTGCCATGACCACAAGTACGATCCCGTATCAATGGCCGATTACTACGCGCTTTACGGAATCTTCGACAGCACCCGGTACGCGTTCCCCGGCTCGGAACAAAAGCAGAAGCAGCGCGCGCTGGTTCCGTTGCTGCCGGTGGACGAATCGGTTTCGAAGTGGCGCGCGTTTGACGCCCAAGTCGCGGCCCTGGCAGACAACCTCGAACGATCGAAGCAACCCGTGCCGTCCACCGTGCTGCGCTCGCTCAACGATATGGACGGGGATTTCGAAATGCAGGCGGTTGCCGCTGGCGGGAGCAGAGGCGTGCTGGTTCCGCCATGGACGTACGCGGGTAACATCGCGGTAACAAAGGAGGCGCAAAGCCCTTTCAAAAACCGGTATGCTCTGGGAAAAGTGGGTGCGAGTGTCCCATCCACCACCAATGATTATTTCCTTGCGCAAGCGCTGCATCCGCGTCGCACACATGACACCTGCCGCGAACTGCACGTGAACCTTGACTTCCGCGTCGCAACCAACAACGCTGCTGCGCGAGGGGCGCACCGTTTTTGGATCGGAGCGCAACCCTCGTCACCGGCGGTTGAAATCTTCATCTCCTCCACCGCCCTTTCCGTTCGTTCCGGCGACACCGTCGAAACCATCCACCCATTGAAACCGAACCAATGGCACAATCTGCAACTCACCCTTAATCTCAGCAGCAACACTGTTTCCGGCAATATCGGCGCGCTGGACGACATCACCTCTTTCAGCTTCAAACAGCTCCCGGCAAACTGGCCGGGCACGATTGATTTTGTGGCCATCGATTTTCGTGGCGACACGCAAACGACAGTCCCCGGTCTCGAACTCGACAACCTTGCGGTGGAGGAAATCTTGATCCCGCCGGTCTCGACTTCACTTCCATCCTTCGTTTCGACCCCCGGGGAAGCCAGTCCCGCTGCGCTCGCCGACGAATTACAAAAGCTCGCCGGTCTGGACGGCGATTTTGAATTGCAGACTGACGAAACCCCGCCCGCGAAACCGTGGGGACCTGGCCCAAACAGCGTGGTCAAGGTTTCAGCGGCGTCGCAAAGCCCGTTCTGCAATCTGTACCCGCCCGGCAGACTCGGTGTGCGCTTGCCGAACAGTGGCGGCTACAACGGATTTGGGCAGACGCTCACCAATACCTGGAAAATCGAAAGGACGGAAAAGCTCTTCGCGAGTTTTGATTTCCGCTGCGTGAACAACGACGCGGGCGGTGACGGTACCTGGCGGTTTTATCTCGGCCATGGGGCTGGGAATTCCGCTGCGGTGGAGCTTGGCTTCAATGGCAAGGAGTTTTTCCGCCGCAGCGCCGATGCCCGTGAAGCAGTTTGTCCGCTGCGCATTGGCCAATGGTACCAGGTGCAACTCGCGTTAAATCTCAAAGACAAAACTTACACCGGCGCGATTGTAACGCCAGCCGAGCGCGTCGGTTTCCAAGGCGAGTTCGCGAGCGGCTGGGATGGCGCGGTGGATTACACGTTTATCGACAGCTACGGCCACCTCGAGGGCGTGAAGCCGGCGCTTGATGCCGATAATTTTGCCGTGCGTGAAACGCCCCTGCCACCGCTGGACGCGGGCGCGGTTCAACTCGCTGATGCCGAAAGCGAAGCGCGTCGCGCAAAGGCTGCTGAGCTGCGCCGGCAGATTGAGGCGCGGCAGGCCGAACTCGAAAGAACAACGCAGGAACTGACGGCGCTGCTCAAAGCGGGACCTGTCGAACTTGCTTACGCGGTTGTCGAAGGCACGCCGCACAACGCACACATGCAGTTGAGAGGCGACCCGGATAAACCCGGTCCCGAAGTAGCGCGCCGCTTCCTGCAAGTCCTCGGTGGCCAGGAGTTGCCGCCCAACACGCCGGGTAGCGGACGATTGCAATTGGCCGGGTGGCTGACGAACCCGCGCAACCCTCTGACTGCGCGTGTGATGGTGAATCGAATCTGGCAACAACATTTCGTCACCGGCATCGTGCGCAGTCCAAACAATTTCGGCAAACAAGGCCGGTTGCCCACCCACCCTGAGCTGTTGGATTACCTGGCGACTCGGTTTGTGGAAAGTGGCTGGTCGATCAAGGCCATGCATCGGCTGATCATGCTTTCGCGGGTCTATCAACTTTCCAGCGAAAACAATCCTGAAAACTTTGCGCGCGATCCGGCAAATGAGTCCTTGTGGAATTTCGCCCGACACCGACTGGACGCAGAATCTCTCCGCGACGCCATCCTCAAGGTGAGCGGCGATCTGGATTTGACGGCTGGCGGCGCTCATCCTTTTCCACCCCAGGAAAAATGGGGGTTTACCCAGCACGCGCCGTTCGCGGCTGTTTACGGCACCACGCAACGCAGCGTCTATCTGATGGTTCAACGGATCAAACGACATCCGTATCTGGCCTTATTCGACGGCGCCGACCCGAACGAGTGCATCGCCGAAAGAACGGTCAGCACGACACCGCTCCAGGCGCTGTTCTTCATGAACGATGCGTTTGTGCATGAACAATCCACCCGGTTCGCCGTTCGTTTGATGAACACCTGTACCGATGACCGTCAACGAATCGTTCGCGCCTGCCAACTCGCCTGGGGACGCACCCCGTCCGAAGCGGAAATTCAATCGGCAGAAAATCATCTCCGGAAATGCCTTGATGAGTTGAAGACGACGGACGCTCCCGCCTCCCGGCATCCGGAAATGGCTTGGGCGAGTTACGCGCGCGTCCTTTTCAGCAGCAACGAATTCAATTATGTCGATTAAGGAAAACACCATGAACAATCCAGTGTGTGGTTGCACTCGCCGGGAGATGATCCGCCGGCTGGCGGGCGGTTCGCTGTTGCTTTCAGGCATTTTGGCGGAACTGGTCTCCGCGGAAGAGAGCGGGAGTGTACTCGTTGATCCGCTCGCGCCCAAAGCGCCGCACTTTCCGCCACGCGCCAGGCGGGTCATTTTTCTATACATGAGCGGCGGGGTTTCGCATGTCGATTCGTTCGACCCCAAACCCAAACTCTTTAATGACCACGGAAAAACTGTTTCCGTGAACGAATTTCAAGGCAAGCCGGGCGCTTACTCGATGTTTCTCAAAACGCCCCAATGGCCGTTCAAACCGCACGGCAAATGCGGCACGGAAGTCAGCGATCTGTTTCCACACATCGCGGAGTGCGTGGACGACCTGTGCGTGATCCGTTCCATGAAATCCGACCACACCAACCATTACGAAGCCACGCTGCAAATGCACACCGGCTCGTTCACTTTTGCCCGGCCCAGCATCGGATCCTGGGTCAGTTATGGTCTGGGGACGATCAACCAGAACCTGCCTTCCTTCATGGTGATTGCGCCGCAAACACCGTACGCCGGCGAGCAGGTTTGGGATTCAAATTTTCTCCCCGGTCACCATCAAGGCACGCGCGTCATGCCCGGCGCCGTGCCCATTGCCAATCTGGATCGACGCGCGCCCTCGGCGAAGTTGCAGGAACTGGAATTGCAGGCACTGCAGACATTGAATCAACAACACCTGCAAAGTCGTTCCGGCGATTCGCAACTCGAAGCGCGCATCAAATCATTTGAAACCGCCTACGGCATGCAAATGGAAGCGCCGGAGGCCTTCGATCTTTCTCATGAATCGGACACGACACTCCAACTTTATGGGCTTGAACGCGGCAGCACCAAAGGATTTGGCTGGCAATGTCTGGTGGCGCGACGGCTGGCGGAGCGCGGCGTGCGCTTCATTGAACTGATCGACTCCGGTTCTTCCAACAACTGGGATGCCCACGGCGACATGCTCGCCCATACCCCATTGGCGAAAAACGTGGACCAAGCCATCGCCGGCCTGCTCAAAGACTTGAAGATGCGTGGCATGTTGGAAGACACGCTCGTGGTGTGGACCACTGAATTTGGCCGCACGCCGTTCAACNNGGCGGCGGCGTCAAACCGGGCATCACTCACGGCGCGACTGATGAATACGGAATCAACGTCGCCGAAAACCCGGTGCATGTTCACGATTTCCAAGCCACGATTCTGCATCTCATGGGACTCGACCACGAACGGCTCACCTTTCGTTCGAGCGGCCGCGACTTTCGCCTCACCGACGTGAGCGGCCACGTGGTCCATCCCATCCTTGCTTGAGTCACGCGCAACAAGGTGATGTCCTCATTCGGCAGGAAGATTGGCTAATCGCATTGAAAGTAAGTTTGCTTCAAAGACCGGCATAGCCCATCCAAGCCGGGGAATAATGATCCAGCAGGTCGTGATACATTAGATTGTTG
>PLJQ01000445.1:23231-23356 GCA_003140275.1 Limisphaerales bacterium | reverse complement strand
GAGGTCCTTGACGAGCGCGGCGGACGGCTGGTCGGTCTTGCGGCAGCAGGTAACGAGGTTGCTCTTGATGCTCTCGTGGTTGTCCCAGATCTGGCCGTTGACGAAGAGTTGCACGAACCGCACGC
>PLJQ01000445.1:275-23215 GCA_003140275.1 Limisphaerales bacterium | reverse complement strand
TCGTAGCTGGCGATGCGCGCTTCCAGGTCCGTTTCGCCGGGATGACGCGAGAGATGATCGCGATTGAGCCGGGCAAGGAAGGCGAGATTCTGTTCCTGCAACTCGCCCTTCAAGTGCGGCGGCGGTTCGAGGTTCAGAATGCGCGGCTCGGCCGAGCGCACAATCGTCCCCTGAAACAACGGCGGCATCCAGCCGTTGGACCAGTTGCGGACGCCATCCACGGGGTGTCCGCCGGGATCGGTCAACACGACGTAGGCGGGCAGACTCTGGCTTTCCGAGCCGAGACCGTAGGTGAGCCACGNNGCTGCGACTTGCCGGTGTTCATGAACCAGATGGACGGTTCGTGGCCGTTGATGTCCGTGTGCATGGAGCGAATGAGGGTCACGTCATCCACAATGCTCGCGAAGTGCGGAAGCAGTTCGGAAACCTCGGTTCCGCTCTGGCCGTGCTTCTCAAATTTCCACGGACTGCCGAACAATTTTTTTGTCGCGCGATCAATGAAGCTGAACGTCACCTCCCCCGTGTAATCCTGTCCGCTGCGCCGGGTCAGTTCCGGTTTCGGGTCGAACAAGTCGATGTGGCTCGGTCCGCCGTGCATGANNGGGTATGCCGGGCGGCGTGGCGAGGAGATTGTTCTCCCGCAACAGCCACGCAAGGGCGACGCTGCCGATGCCCAGCGCGTTGCGCGCGAGAAAGCGGCGGCGGGACCAACCTCCCATCGCGTCATTGGCAGAGTGCGGTGTCACTTTCATACAGCGTGGCCACAATATAGACGAATCCGGCGGCAAATGAAACTCAAAACTAATCAACCCCACCTGGACACCGATGGGCGCGGATTTTCACCGCGGCAAGACACGTCCAGACTTGCGGAGGACGATTGCGCCGCGCTATGCTCGCAACAACTGTGCGTCCCGAAACCCGCGTGAAGCGGGAGCTTTGTGCGGGTGGTATGGTGGCTATGTTGCGCGTTCGACCCATTCAATTTTTCGCCTGGTTGCCGTTGCTGTGTTATCTGTCAAGCCAGCAGGGACTCCCGGGCGCCGAACGGCGTTTGACGGGACGTGAAATATTTCATCAGCAGTGCGCCAAATGTCATGGCCGCAATGGCGAAGGGGTGAAGGGCAAATATGACGACGCGCTTCACGGGGACCGCTCACTTGAGAAACTGACGCGCTACATCGACAAGAACATGCCGGACGATGATCCGGGCAAGTGCGTGGGCGAGGACGCGGCAGCGGTGGCGCGCTACATCTATGACGCCTTCTATTCACGCGAGGCGCGGCTGCGCAAGCATCCTCCACGCGTCGAGTTGGTCCGCCTGACGAATCGCCAGTATGCCAACACGGTCGCCGATCTGGTCAAACACTTCACCGGAAGCGATGGCGCGTTAACTGGCGAACGGGGACTGCGGGCCACCTATTTCAGCGCGAAGGACTTCAACGGAGATAAGAAGGTCATCGAGCGGGTTGACCGGCAGGTTAACTTTGATTTTGGGGAAGGCACGCCGGACCCGGAACACTTTCCGACCAACCAGTTTTCGATGCAATGGCGCGGGTCGCTCATTGCGGACGAGACCGGTGATTACGGCTTCATTCTGAGAACACCGAACGGCGCGCGGTTGTGGGTCAATGATGAAGACGAACCGCTGATCGACGCGTGGGTTGCCTCGGGAAAATTGGACGAGCACAAGGCGACCCTTCGCCTGATCGGCGGACGCGTCTATCCAATCCGCGTGGATTATTTCAAATTCAAGGACAAGCGCGCGGGGATTTCGTTGCAGTGGAGGCCGCCGCATGGAACGCAGCAACCCATTCCCAATCGCAATCTTTCGCCCGTGAACGTGACGCCTACGCTGGCGATCACGACGCCGTTTCCGCCGGATGACAGCAGCGTGGGCTACGAACGCGGCGTAGGTGTCTCCAAGGCCTGGGATGAAGCCGCCACGCACGCCGCCATCGAAGTAGCGAATCACGTGGTCAAGAGACTCGACCCGCTCTCCCACAGCAACCCGAATGACACCAATCGGACCGCCAAGGTTGAAGCGTTTTGCACTGAATTCATCGCCACCGCGTTCCGCCGGCCATTGATGGACGAGCAGAAGCGCGTTTTCGTTTCGGCCCAGTTCAAGAAAGGGGCGAAGACGGAAGACACGGTGAAACGCGTCATTTTACTGACACTGAAATCGCCGCGCTTCCTGTATCTCGGATTGGAAAACGGCAAGCCGGATGACTTCGAGGTGGCGGCACGGCTTTCGTTCGATTTGTGGGATTCGCTGCCGGACCGCGAATTGGAGAAGCTCGCGGCTCAAGGCGGACTCCGCACGCGCGAACAGGTTGCCCAGCAGGCGCGGCGCATGTTGGGTGATCCTCGTGCCCGGGCGAAAACGCAGTACTTCCTCCGCCATTGGCNNACTCAAAGGACGACAAAATCTTTCCGGGATTTACGCCCGAAATCATCGCCGACCTGCGCACTTCGCTGAACCTCTTCCTTGAAGATGCCGTTTGGAGCAGCGCTTCGGATTACCGCACGCTGTTGCTGGCGGACTACCTCTTTGTAAACAATCGGTTGGCAGAGTTTTATGGGATGAACACGAACGCGACGGATGATTTCGTGAAGGTGACGCTGGATTCAAAACAGCGTTCAGGAGTGGTGACGCACCCTTATCTCCTCTCGGCGTTTTCGTACCAGAAGCTCACGTCGCCGATTCACCGCGGCGTGTTCCTGACGCGCAACATCGTCGGTCGCGCGCTCCGGCCGCCCCCCATGGCGATGACTTTCAAGGATGCCGACTTCGCGCCAAACCTCACGATGCGTGAAAAGGTGGCGGAACTCACCCGCCCGCAAGCCTGCCAGTCCTGTCATTCGGTCATCAACCCACTCGGCTTCAGCCTGGAAAACTATGACGCCGTGGGACGATTCCGCACCGGCGAGAACGGACGGCCCATTGATGTGCTGAGCGACTATGTCACGGATGAAGGCCGGACCGTGCGCTTTGCCGGCGCGCGGGACGTGGCGGAATTTGCCGCCGGCAGTGAACAGGCGCAAGACGGCTTCATCGAGCAACTGTTTAATCAAGTTGTAAAACAACCGATGCTTGCTTATGGTTCAGACGTTATGAGTAGCTTGCGCCAGTCGTTCGTTGCCGCCGGATTCAATATCCAGAAGCTCCTGGTGGACATCGCCACCCTTTCCGCGCTCCACGGCATCGAACAACCGACACCATCGAGGAAAAAAACATGAACGCGATCCATCGCCGGCAATTCATCAAACACCTGGGCCTCTCGGCAGCTTCTTTGCCGTTCCTCATGGGCCTGCCGAGCCTCGGTCTCGCCAGTCCGGCCCGGCCCCGGCAGCGGCTCGTGGTGATGTTCTGTCCGAACGGCACCATCCCGCCGGCCTTCTGGCCCGACGAGATCGGCGCGGATTTCAAGCTGAAGGAAATCATGACGCCGCTTGAGGCTTTCAAGGACCGGATGCTGATTCTTCACGGACTGGCCAACAAAATCAAAGGTGACGGCGACAACCACATGCGAGGCATGAGTTGTCTGCTCACGGGTATCGAATTGTTCCCCGGCAACATCCAGGGCGGCTCCGATACACCGGCGGGATGGGCGAGCGGCATTTCCATCGATCAAGAGATAAAGAACTTTTTCCAGGGCAAAGAGGAGACCCGCACCCGGTTTGGGTCGCTGGAGTTTGGCGTGGGTGTCACCGACCGCGCGGATCCGTGGACCCGGATGTCGTATGCCGGGCCGAACAAACCCGTCGCGCCGGTTTCCGATCCGTATCAAATGTATGAGAAGCTCTACGGCCAGTTAAAGGACAAGGAGAGTCTCCAAAGCATCCTCGACGACGTGCGCGACGATTTGAAAAAAGTCCGTAAACTGATCAGCGCCGAGGACCGCCGGTTGTTGGAGGAGCATGAAGGTCTCGTCCACCAGATGGAGAAGGAAATCAGCGAAGCCGGCCGACAGAAACTTCGCGTTGGCCCGCCAACGCTTGAGGAAGGCGTCGCGGACCAGAATGACAACGTCCCCCGGTTGAGTCGCATGCAGATTGATCTGCTCGTCAACAGTTTCGTCAACGACATGGCGCGCGTGGCCACGCTNNACGCAGGCGCGCTACGGAATCGCGTGGGGTGCGATCGGCGCGGCGCGATCGTGCTACCACTGCGCGCTCGATTACACCAAATCGCGCAACCAGTTCTCGCGTCCGCTGGCCGGCTATCAATTGGTGCAGGCCAAGCTGGTGAAGATCAACAAATGGTTTTGCGGCGAATTACGCTACCTGACGGAAAAGCTGGCCAACACACCCGAACCCGGCGGCAAAGGCAGCCTGCTCGACAACACGCTCATCGTCTGGACCAACGAACTGGGCAAGGGCAATAACCACACGCTGAAAAACATTCCTTTCGTGCTCATCGGCGGCGGTTTTGGATTCCAGATGGGACGGTCACTCAAGCTGGAAGAGGTCGCACACAACCGCTTTCATCTAGCGATCGCCCATGCGGTCGGCCACCGGCTGGAGACATTTGGCAAACCCGCGCTGTGCGAAGGCGGGCCGCTGAAACTGAGTTAACCCGGCTTCTCGAACCGTTCCGCTGGCGGTCGTCTTTTCAGCACCTCGCAGCTTTGCAAAGCGAGCTCGTGCATTTCCAGAATCAGGCGGCGCAGCCGCTCGCCAAACGGTGTGAGCGAATACTCGACATGCGGACGTTTCGTTTTGAAATCCTGGCGCCGCAAAGCGCCATCCAGTTCAAGTTCCCGAAGCTGGGCCGTGAGCACTTTCTGACTGATGCCCGGCAGCGCGCGGCAAAGTTGAGCGTGACGCCGCGCGCCCTTGAACAGTTCCCGCAGGATGAGCACCTTCCACTTGCCGCCAATCACGGCGAGCAATCGTTCAACTTCACATTCAACCGACTTGAGCTTCATGTTTGCAGCAGGCACTCAAAAGTGCCCTATTGTCAAGAATGCGAACCGGGACATCTTAAGGCAATATGATAACAATTCGCAAAGCCAATGAAAGGGGCCACGCCGACCACGGCTGGCTGAACAGTTACCACACGTTCTCATTCGCAAGTTACCACGACCCGCGATGGATGGGTTTCCGTAATCTGCGCGTGATCAACGACGACCGGGTCGCCGCCGGTGCCGGCTTCGGCGAACACCCGCACCGGGACATGGAGATTATCAGCTATGTGCTGGAGGGCGCGTTGGAGCACAAAGACTCGATGGGCAACGGGCGCATCATCAAGCCGGGCGAATTCCAATACATCGCCGCGGGCACCGGCGTCTTGCACAGTGAATATAATCCTTCGCAAACGGACCCGGTTCATTTCCTGCAAATCTGGATCCAGCCGGATAAACCCGGAGCCAAACCGGCTTACGCAGAAAAGAGTTGTGCGAGCGCGGCACCCGGGCGACTGAATCTGGTCGCGAGCAAGTCGGGACGCGATGGCAGCATCCACATCAATCAGGACACTGACCTTTGGCTCGCGAAGTTCAACCATCGTGAAGCGTTGACGCATGAACTTAGACCGAACCGCCAGGCCTGGATTCACGTCGTTGCGGGGGAAGTTGAACTCAACGGCAAGCTGTTGGCAGCCGGAGACGGCGTTGCCGTGAGCCCGGCATCGAAACTGGAACTTGCGGGGAGAGGCGAAGCTCAGGTTTTGCTGTTTGACTTGAACTGATCGAAACGACAACCCATCGGCTCAACGAGCGGACGGGGATCGCCGGTTGGACGGGCATCGTGGCGACGGAACTGATCGCGCATAGCGGCAAAAAGCTACGGATTGGCCGCAGCGCGGGCCTGGGCGATGGCGAAGTCCACCAGTTCCTGCGAATGGAAGAAGCCCTCGAAGTAGTTGTGTCCCTGGCCTTCGAGCACGATGAGTTTCACCAGCGATTCCGCGCCGCCCTCTTTGTAGCGGCGCACTAATTCGGCGGAGTTTTCCTTCAGCGGCACCACTTTGTCCACGTCGCCGTGGATGAGAACGACCGGCACACGCGCCCGCGCGAGCACGCTGATGCGGGCGATGGGGTTGAATTCGGCGGCGCGCGCTTCAAGTTCAAAAGGGGTCAATCCGTACGCCGGCGCGGCGTTGGTCATTCCCGGATACGTGCGGAAATCGAAGACGGGATAGATGCCAACAATGCCCGCGATGCGGCCCGGGTTGGCGATGGCCCAACTGCTCACCCACAACCCGCCACGGCTTCGTCCGAACAGGCACGGTTTCGTCGCAAAGCCACGCCGCTCCGTCAGTTCGCGGTAGAGCGCGTCGAACAACGCGCGGCTTTTCGGACTACCGTATCCCTCCCCTACATCCACACCCGCCACCGCGACGCCGGCCGCGAGGAACTGCTCATGCATCCAGCGTTCGGCTTCGTCGGGCAGCCCCGGCAGCGTGGGCGCGTAGAAAATCCAAGGCTGCGGATTCGTGCGCCTGGCTTCCGGCGGGAGGAAAATAAACGCAGGCCGGCCTTCGACAGCAAAGTTTTCACCAGGCAACGCGAGCCTGGGTGTCGGACCCGCGATGGCGGGCTTCGCTTTCGCGGGAGTGGCGGGGGCGAGCGCCAGTTGTCCATCAAGCCACGGCGCGACTTTGTCCACCCAGCGCGCGGCGTGTTCCCGGAGTCCCTTGCCGCTGAAGTGCACTCCCTGGCCGCCGCTGTCGCGGAGGTCGCCGGCGAGCGCGTCGCTGTCGGGGCCTTCAAGGGCGACTCCGGATTTCCAAAGCGCCTGTTGCGCGGCGCGGATGTCCGGCGAACCGGTGTCGTCAGGCGTGTGGTAACTCACCTGCGCCACAAACCACGGAAACTCCCAACCCGCCTCGCGGCGCGTCTCGCGGATGAGTTGTTCGAGGAATTTTCGATAAAGCCCGCCCGGCAGCGTGCGGCTCGCGTCCTTCTGGTTCGCGTCGGATTCACCCTGATGCCAGAGCACCGCCCGGAAGCCGCTGGGGCCGAGTTGTTTCATTCGCGCGACGAACGTGGCGAACAGACTCCCCTTGCTCTCCCACTCGCCGGAAGGGAGAGCCGTGACGTGGCCGGTCAACGTGGGTGAATTCGGAAAACGTATGCCGCGCGGCAGCCATTCCCGCACGCTGGTCGCGCCAACGCCGGCGGCGACAAAACCCACCGGGACCTTGAAACGCGCGGCGATGGCATCGCCAAACGGAGGGATAAAACTGCCGCCGTTCCCACTCGCACCAGGCTGCGGATCGTTGGCGGGCGTCCATTGGGTTCCGAAAAAGGTCGCGACGAGACCAGTCTTTGTCTGCTGCTTTTCTTCGCCGTGATTGGCGGAATTGGACTGGCCCGCGATGACGAATACTTCGCCGACCCCGACGTGTTCGACGGCGGCCTCCACAACGACGATGTTTCGAATCGTCACACGCACTTCGAGTCGATACCATCCGCCAGCCGGCGCATTCAATCCAGAGCGAAACTCCGTCTGGCCCGGCGTGAGAGTGGTCAGCTTCCGCCAGACTTCGTTGGCCCCCGCGCCGACGAGCCTTGCTTCCACTGTGCCGGAGTCCGTGATGGCTTTGGGCAGATTTCCGGCCACGGTGATTCTCCCCTCGGTGCGCGTGGCACGCTGATGGACCTGATAATCGAGAGGCAGACTCAAACGCAAGGTCGCCGGACTCGTTGACCCGGCTGCTAACGAGCTCGCAAACGCAGTGAGTAGAAGAGCGGCGAAAGCAACGAAATTACCGGACCTGCGGTGCATGGATTTCATGAGCGAGAGGTTAAAGGTTTTCCAACCTGGCATCCATCCTTTCCAAGTTCCGGCGGCCAGTTCGAGCACGCGTTGCTTGCCAGCAGTCAAAGATGCAGAGTGATTAGCAAGTTGACCGAACTTGAAGGCCATGGGCGCAAAGAAAGCCGTCAACACTGGCATTCCCGAATTCAAGCACGTTTCAACGAGCTTTTCTGAACGGCAGAACCTCACTATGCGTAGCATCGTGATGCCGACAGTTTAATTTCAAACTGTACCACTACCTGTCGTTGAGCTTGCTTTTCTGCGTTCCTGAGCAGAGGATATGCCTGATCAATCCAAAGGTCCAAATCCAATGCGCGCAACATCCAGTCGTCCTGGTTCTGATGATCCTCCCGGTCGAAAAGCGTTCACGCTGATCGAATTGCTGGTCGTGATTGCCATCATCGCCATTCTGGCGGGCCTGTTGCTGCCGGCGCTGGCTCGCGCCAAAATCAAAGCGCAGGCTATCCAATGCATTTCCAATCAGAAACAACAATACCTCGGCTATCACATGTATGCGGATGACAACCGGGAGTCCTTTCCGGTTCACGGAGCCTGGGCGACCGTCGGCGGTTTTATTCGCACCAACGTACGGACGAAGCCCATCGTGCATGACGACGCGGGCGAGACGAATCGTCCGTTGAACGCTTACGTCCCGGCAGTCGAAACGTTCCGTTGTCCGTCAGATCATGGCGATTACTATTGGCCGGCCGAATCCAAGCCCTCATGCTATGCCGCTTGGGGCAACAGCTATCTCCCGATGTGGTCCGTGGATTGGTTCGGCGTCAAACACACCACCGCGAACAGCGCTGAACGTGGGACGCCGGAAGGCACGCCAATCAAAACGAGTGAGATCGCCCGGATCCCGGCCAACAAAGTCATTCAAGGGGACTGGCCCTGGCATGGCTCACGCGACGCGGGTGATGGCGCGGTGGATCCGGTGTCCTATGCCAGGAGTATCTGGCATAACAACCGCGGACAGCGCGGCTGGAACCTGATGTGGGGCGACGGCCATGTATCGCTTTTCCGTTTTCCCAAGAATTACGGCCCCGCCCAAATAAACATGCCGGTCAATCCGGGCAATGCCTGGTGGTGACCAGCCTGGAATAATAACCACAGCGGACCCGACACCGAGGCGGCCTTATTGCCCGCCTTGTGATCGGCAAAATGGTCTGCTGCTGCAAACAAGTTTATGGATGAAACACTGATAAAAAGCCGCCAAAATTCGACCAGCGCTGTCATTTCATTATTGCTGAGCGTGGCGCTCGGTTTGTTTCTGGCCGATGCCGGCGTTTCCCTGCTGGATGACACTCTGATCCTGTGCTTTGGCATTCATACGCTTGCGGTCATCCGGGGGATCATGTCCTTCCTGGCCATCATGGCGTCGATGCTGATCTATTTGCTGTCGGGAGCCACTCCGATGATACCCAAGCGCTTCGCGTTTCCAATAGCGTTGTTCATTCCGGTGGCGATGCTCGCCTTGATTCCATTACTCACTTATCATTACAGCAGGCTTCAGCAGATCGCGTGGGTGACCTCGTTCTGCCAGGTCATCTTCGGCCTATGCATCCTCTTTTGGGCCCAAGGCGCGTTCCGATTCCGATGGCCGTTTGTTCCTGAGACAAAACTGGGGCACAGAATGTTTGACTGGCTGAACCTGTCCGGTTTTGTGCTGATCAACGTTTTCGTGCTCCTGCCCGGTGTTCTCCTGTACCTCGTGTTTTGTGCCTCCCTGGCAGTGGATCATTTCAGCGGGAGCTTTGTGGCGTTGCGCTCGGACGGCCTGATGGTTCGCGCCCGGACATACGTTCGCGACGACGGCAAAACCATTCAGTTGATTCCAATGATGCACATCGGCGACGCCGGATTCTACAACCAGATCTCGAAATCATTCCCGACGAACTCGGTCATTCTTCTGGAAGGAGTGACTGACAATCGAAATCTGCTCAAGCATGAGCTTAGCTACAAGCGGATGGCAAAGTCGCTCGGGTTGACGGAGCAGAAGGAGGAGTTTGTGCCGGTTCAAGGGCAACCGCGCCGGGCTGATGTTGATGTCGAGGAGTTTTCGAAAAGCAGCATCGAATTCCTGAATCTGGCCGCTCTCATCCATTCGCGAGGGTTGAGATCGGACGTTTTCCTGGAATTGATTCAAAAGTCACAGGATCCTCTCCTCACGGAACAACTTTGGGAAGATCTCCTCACGCTGCGCAATGCCCATCTGCTGAAAGAAATTAAGGCCGAGCTTCTGCATTCGAATAGGATCGTGGTGCCTTGGGGAGCCGGCCACATGCGGGGAATTGCCGTCGAGATTCAGAAATCCGGCTTCCATCTGTCGGATACCCGGGAATACAAAGTCATCAACTTTCCATCCATTGGGAATCGCCGGCTCCACTCCAACAAAAAATGAACCACCGCGATCGACGGACCACGTCCGGCATCCAAACATGGAAAAAATCAGGCGGCGGTGGCGTGAGTGCGAACGGTGGTGTGGTTTCCCAATACGTCTGCCACGTCAGCCGTTTGGCATCCGTACCGTAAGCGAGTTGAGGAAAATCATTTCAAATGCACCGGCGATTTCCATCGATCGAATATGGGGAGCCGTCTTGTCGTTAAGCGGAATGTTTTTACCGTAAAGCGTTTCTGGAGAGCCGAGCGCGATCCAGCATCCCACGCGGACATCATTGAGCACTTGCAACAACCATTCGATTTCCGACCGGGAGAGTTTGAAGTGATAGCCGGAATCTTTGGTTTGAAAACGCTCCGGCTCATTCAACATGGCCAGAATGAGTTTCCGGTTCTCCTTACGATGCGCCGCGAGCGATTCTTCCAACAACCGTTGGTTTTCGTCTTCTTTTGTGGTCCCGGCCTTTTTGCTCAGGCGGTAATGCGTCGTGGGAATCAAAGGATAGAGGTTGAGCACTTCCAACAGCAGGCCCTTTTCCCGTTTGCTGATTTCAAAAACGGAATATTCCCCTTGTGCCCGGATGAGTTTCACCTAATCGCGCTCCATGGTTGCGTGCAGGCTGTATTGCTGGAGGCTGTGGACGTAAAATTCCGCCTTTTCCATGCTTTCGCGGATCAGCACGCTTTTGCCCTGGTTATGGACCTGCAACATGTGAACTTCGGCCTTCTGCTGCTGCCAGCCGAAGACAATTTGGAACACATGCGTCACGTAGTCCATGAGGTTGACCGGGTCGTTCCAGCAAATGACGAGATAGCCTGGTTCGCGATCCGTGCGTGAATCAGTTTTCTCATCCTGGCCGATGTCCGGCCGGACTTCTGGAGTCGCCGTCGCCGCCATGACCGGAAAATAAAACTTTCGTGGCAAGCTGTCCAGCCTGCCCGGGCACGGCCAGACGCGGAGGCAACCGCAAATGGGAAGCACCAAACCCTCTCCGCCTCGAACGGGGAGAGTTCGACGCCACCTTCGCCCATCGGATGGGAGAGGGGCTGGGGGTCGTGATACATTAAGATTGTGGACAAGCTTTATCCCGCACCGAAGTAGCGCAAGACGGTTTCTTCCTCTGAAGTCCCGACTGGCTCCAGATGTTCCTCCAGAGTTTCAATCACTTTCTGGACGTCTCCGCGTCACAGTCGCTGCTGTTGCGTCCGTCGCCATTGATCCGCCTTGGCGGGCCGGCAGGTTGGTGCTGCGGCTCCCAGATACTCGCTGACGTGAAAGAAATCGCACAGGAAGCTGCCTTGACTCTTTGGCAATGCTCCTTTTTTGCAAGGCCATGTGTTGTTTAATCGTCGGTTGTGAGCGCCCAGGTATTGTCCGGGTCGTAGGTGGTTAAGGCCTCCGCGACCGTCGAGCTCTTCGGTCCGAGGTTTTTCTGATAAACCTTGCCTTGCTGATTGACGATGAACGTCATCGCTCCAGTGTTGCCCCATTCCGCTGGCCATGCCACCAGCGCAAAGCCCGCAATCATGTGTTCATTAATGATGTAGTTGTATTTGCCGCCAGGCGCGTGTCTGCCCTGTTTGGTTAGGATTTTGAAATAGTATCCGTGGTAGGGCGATTGCTCTTCGGCCATGATCTTTGTTTTGCGCCGATAACCTTCAACGCGCGCTTGGGCAACAAGCGGTCCTAAAGGACTAAGTTCCTCGCCATTGCTCGATGACCAGTAAAGACCATCGTGTGTTCCGGGTGTGCTGCGAAAATGCTGCGCATATTCAAGCACTCCGTTACCGGTGCGATCGTTGGCGGCGTATTCGCGCTGCGCCTCCACGTAGGCACGGCAGACATGGATGGTGCCGAGTTCATTGGCGCCAATGCGCCGGTTGAGAATCTCCTCCTTGCCGGCTTCGGTATCAAAGAACCATCGTCCATCCTCTTTCACCAGTGGAATTGGAAAGGGCCAAGCGTCCGCGCCGATTTTCAGAACCTGCTGGGAGTCGGATTCTCGGGCCAGTTGAATCTTCTCAGTCAGCCGCTGCACAAATACCTCTCGCTCGGTCGCGGCCTCAACAACGTCGGCGGATACCAAAGGGTGGCCTGTCGGGCCGAAAATGAGGTGGAGAGCGTTAGTGTCCCTTGCGGCAACCGCCGCTTTGAGAGCATTTACAGCTTCCTCCGGTGAACTGAATCGTTGCTCACCCGCGGCAAAGAGGTGGGCAGGCAGAACGGACATCAAGGCGGCGGCAACCAGGGTTAATGCAAAGCGTCTGGACTGGGGCACTGATTGAGAATATAAGAGTTTCATCGGCTGTTAGCGTTCTTCACGAGAGGGAAATGCTTCACGGTTCAATTCTTCGCCCGGTTACTGGGTGAGCGGCTGGGCGCCTCCGACCGGGCCGCTGGAGCTGGACGCGAGGATGCAGCTGGGCGTGTGGGTTGGGCCGGTCTTGATATCGTCTGGCGACTTTGCTGGCCACGGCTACTGAATTGCTGGGTTTGGTGCGAACTTTGCACACCAATCAGCGCGCCACTGGCGGGCCGGCTTGTGGATACTTGCGTCGGACGTTGGACGGGGCGCGGCACTGTTTGACGAACAGGCGGTGCTGGAGTACCCCGTTGTTGCGGCGGAATGGGTTCTGGCCGAGGTGCTGGGGTGGCACGCTGTTGTGGCGGCCTCGTCTCTGGCCGAGATGGTGGAGTATCACGTTGTTGCGGCGGCTGTGCTTCTGGCCTGCTCGGAGCTACCGGCCCGGCCTGGGGTCTATTCCAGCCTCTATCCTGAAGGTTCGCTTTCGTTATTTCAGAGCGATTGCGTGGCTGCCAGACCGTAGCATCGCTGACCTCTTGACGGGGGCGCTCGTCGGGCCGGCGTGACCACCAATCGCTTGGGCGAGGGTGAGCGTGGTCCCACTCGATTACGTGGTGATTGCGCCAGTCCACGTCATGGTTTAACCATGCACCGATCGATAGCCCAACGCCGAAGGAGATGAAGGGCGTACCGTAGGACCTTTGATAAAAGGCAATTTCCGGCTGATAAACCGGCACATAAACCACCTGCGGATTTGCCGGGAGTATTTCGACCATTCCGTTATCGTTGACAACGCTCTCTTGTGGGTTGCTTTGCAGGTTGCCCAAAGTTTGCGCTTGGGCACGGAGCCGCTGAATGGAGTCCATTACATCCTGTTGTTGATAGATGAAGGCCTGTCCCAATTCAGTCGTCCAGCCGAGGTTGTCGTCCATCCATTTGAGAACGCTCGGGTAGCGGGCCAGTGCCTGGACGCTGGCGTCCCAAGGCTGCTGGTCGATTAAGGTTGGATCACCACCGCCGCTCACGTAGCGATCGGCCATAACCACTTGGGGAGACAGCGTTGCGGCTGGGAGAATCTGCGCGATTAACGGATCTGGATAAAGTGCGATCGGGCCCAAGAGTTGGTCAAGCTCCGCGGCGGAGCGAAGTTGAACTTGTGGTGCAGGAGGAGGAACCGGTGCCTGGGCCAAGCCTTGAAAAGCAGTCCAAGCGCAGCCTAGTAGCGTGAAAGTTAAAATGGCTGCTCGTTTCATTAGGTTCGCGATTTTCCTCGCGGTCCGAAATCTGTCATATTCTTGAGGATTGGACGTTCGAGTCAACCCGGCGCTTCGAGAAAAAGTATAAGAATCCTTGGCATGAAGCGCAACCTTTTAATGAGCACCCCGTCTAGCAGCTTCCTTTCAGGATTCTTGCAAGATTGGTGAAACGCATTCCACTAGCAGCCTGTCGGACTTGATTCAACTGGCGCCGTGCAAAAATTCCAGCGGCTGACTGGAGCGCTGTTATTCCAAAGGCACAGGCCCGGACACATCACGGAGCGTGGTCTAAAAAAACGGTTCCAGTTCCATGCTTTCAATTCCGGGCCACCGGCTTGATCCCGACTCCCATCCGGTGCAACCGCCGGAAGTTGTAAGCCAGGCATACCCAGTGCCACTCCAAGCTCACTTTCTCCAGCCCGCGCAATAAAAACTGCCGGAAACCCATCGACGATTTGATGATCCCAAAGACGGGTTCGACGGTCTGCTGTCTCAACTTGTAAAGGGCTTTGCCGATTTTCGTTTTCAACCGATGCCGCATCAAGGCACTCAGACTCGCGCCGGCCGCCGGAGGCTCCGGCTCGGGTTGCTTTTCCAAATCGGTCACGCTCCGATGATGGCCCGTCTTCTCCATCGCCACATACACCAACGTTCCGCTGGGTTCGCCGAAGTTTTGAATTCGGTTCAAGGCATGGTGGCGTTGTCGAATTATCAGGCTAAGATTGTGGACCAGCTTTATCCCGCACCGAAGTGGCGCAAGACGGTTTCGCCAGCGCGCACGAACCATTCCACGAAGGACAAGCGCGTCGAAGTCCTGTGGACAAACTATGACCTGCACAAAATCAAGCGCAACGGCAGACACTCCAATGGAGAATTGTTCCCCACTGCTTGAGGCTTCGCTGAAGCGCGCCCAGAAGAATCCCGGCCATTCCTTCATCCACGATGAGGAGATTGCGGCGCGCGTGGTGCCGGTGGTGAGCAACCCTAACAATCGCGCCGGTGTGCGGCTGCTCATGGCGTGCATGTTGGCGAAGGTGCATCGCCCGGAAGTTGACCCGCGCAAGCCCTACACGAAAATCAGGAGCAAGGATTGTTTCTCTGGCCGCTCTTACGACGAGCAATTCATCAACGAGTTCAGCACGCGCCACAATCTTTGGTGCAACCCGACGACAGCATTCCTCACGCCGACACTGCGGAACATGGATCAAACGCTCACGACCAAAGTTGTGTTGGTCGGGCGGCCGGCGGCGATGTATCAAGAGGCTTTGCGGCTGTTGGATGACGTTCGCGCCGGACGTGTTGGCGAAGAGCAGTTGGAATCCACTGGCGGCGGACCCAGGCAAGGTGATCAGAACCGGCGGTGTGGCGATGAGTTGGAACTTAATGGGTGGGGACCCCTTCACCTACATTATGCCGGTGGGGGAAACGGCCTTGCCGCGCCGCAGCGCCGCCAAGACATTGCAGCCGACCCGCAGCCCCGCCGCAGAGCCATTGCAAACCGGTTCTGAAACGCAATTTTCCCGCCTGCAATCGTCGCCAACCAGCGAGGAGCGCGAACTGTTTTTGATCGACTAGGCGGGAGTCGGACATTTTGAATTTTCGCAGCCGCATGAAAATGCGGCCCTTCGAGTTTACACCTCTTTTTCGTCGGTCCCTTGGCACCCTTCGCGTCAACTTTTCCGCAAATCCACACCACGCCAAACACACCAACCGGCTCAACCCCGAAAGAACGCAATGGGGACCACATGCGCCTCGCGTGAGTGGGCACTTGAAGTTCAAGACTGTCGCCGACTGGCTCAAGACTTTTCTCCCACGTCAGCGACTCACTGCTTTTTGACGAGAGGAGCAGGATTTGCTTTTCGCCTGCTCACTTTGTATCTCACCCGGTGGTCTGCCAAAACGAGGGCCAACTGGTTTGTTTCCTGTTCTTGCCCGGTTCGACAGATGGCATCCATTTGGAGTTCCTGCCCATTAAAATCAGGATACAGTTCAGCCAACCGCGGGATCGCCTTTTCCGCGAGTCGGAAATACTCGGTGTCAAGTTCCAGTCCCGTGGCGGTGTAACCGACCGCTTGCGCAGCGGCGATGGTCGAGCCGGAGCCCATGAATGGATCAAAAATCGTTCCTACGCCCAACGGCAGGAGCGCGCGCACGATGATGCGCATGAAGTGCTGCGGTTTGAGGCACGGATGGTTTGAAATGGCTTCTTCGCGTTTGGGAGTTCGCCCGCTCTGGATGGCATCGGGCAATGGTTTGTCCGTGGAGAGGCGGCGCAGAGCGCCCGTTTTCCAGCGCCGCAAATTCTCGGCGACGGTTTTTGTGTCAATGGGCTTGCGGAAAAGCATCCACGGCTCGTAAGCGCCTTTGGGGCTGACGCAAACTTCGGGAAATTCCGCTTCGGCGTTTTTGGGCCGGTCGCCTCCGCGAAAGCTGTAGTATAGGCGCATGATGGCGGGGCGCACTTCATAGCCGGCCTCCGTCATCGCGCCTTGCACGTGGTGTTGCAGAATCGGATGGCCGGCCACGCATACGTGCCCGCCTGGAACGAGGGCGCGCAGGAGGAGCTTGCCCCAGTCGCGAAAGTAGTCACGCAGGTGTTGTAACTGTTCTTCGGTAAGCACCGTGAAGCGCGGCAGCGGATCGCGATGGCTGCCGCCGACTTTGGGCGGTAGCCGCCACACACCGCCTCGTCCCGCGCGCAGCTTCACGAGTTCCTTCCCGGTGAATTCCAAAATGCCGTAAGGCGGGTCGGTGCAAACGGCGTGCAACGAATGGGCGGGGCAACGCCGCAGCCATTCAAAGCAGCCGTTTGTTCGATTCGATACATTGGGGACTATTTCAACTATAGACGAAAGACAATCAAGTCTTAATTCTGTATCAACTGGAGGCGAAATGGACGCGAAAACTATTCTTGGCCGCTACGTCCGCAAGTTGCGCGAGCAAAAAGAACTCACCCAGGAACAACTCGCAAGCAAAACCGGCATCACATATCAGTATCTCTCCGGCCTGGAAAACGGCAGGGAGAATTTCTCCATAGACATCCTCGACTCGTTGGGCAAGGCACTGGGTCTTCCATTGCCACAGTTGGTGGCGGCAGCCTATGCGCCGGCCGCAACGGCGTCCGGCGCGGCGGTGGATAAGGCGCTTTTCCGCCCGAAGGTTCCGTTGCCGCCGGGTATGAAGGTTTCGCATCTGGAAGGAGCGATGAACGCGACACAAAGCATAGTCGCCCGGATCAATGCGAATTTGCTGGCCAGCGGTGCGAAGCCACTGCCGGAATACATTCAGGAGAATAATTTCAGCGTACTCGTCTCGAATGTGTTGTGTGACGCGTTGCATGACCATTCGCCGTACAAACATAATTCCCATCAAGCCTATCCCGATCTGATCAATCCTTCGGTGAAGGAACGCGGCAAGGCGGCCGGGTTGGAGATCAAATCCACGGTCCAGATTGGCAAGGGCGGGGAAAGTCACAACGGACATTCGGGCTGGCATCTGATCGCCTGTTTTATGACGGAGCCGCAAACTGGCAATATTCGGTTTATCCATCTCATGTTCTCGGTTCTAAACGGGCACAATCATCCTGAGCCAGATTGGACGTACGTAGGCAGCAAGGTAAACAAAACCACAGGCAGCCGGCGGACCGAGACATACAACACGACGCTCATCGGAACGACCAAGCTGCGGGATGGTTCTGTTTTTCTCGACCCGAGTGTTGTGGCTTTCAAACGATGGCGACAGCAGAGGCGCGGGCCTGTTCCCTTTTATTCGATTTTTGCTGCTTCTTGATTTCGTTTTCCCAGCGAAGACGCCCGCCTCACCGGTTCGTTCCATTCTTACCCATTCGTGGTCAATGAAATTCGGAGCAGGGATTGCCTGCCAGAGAATCCCGTGTTTAAGGTGCGTAGCCCGGATGAAGACGAAGTTTCTTTTTCGCGCGGTCCGCAATTGGCCGACTGCCAGAAATCCTGCTGTCCGAAATCCCGGCGCTGTGGATATATTGCCCGCCATGCAGTCCAACCCTCCATCCCGGTTGCCCGCGTTCTCGCGGAGACCGTTGCACGCGCTCTTGATTGTTTCACTCATCGCCTCGCTCAAACTTCCGGCCGCAACCCTCGACGCCGAACCGGAGAAGCAAAAGGAAACCGATTGGGTTGATGCGCGTTGGAGCCAGACCGACCTCGGCAACTTCCACGCCTCCAGCCTCGCGCTGCCCAATGGGAAAGTCGCCAAGGGCCTGTCGGTGCGGGTCGGCGCGCACGGCGAAGGCGCGGTGGTTTACGACACCGCCTCGGGCACGCTCCGCGCGGGCTGGACCGACGGCTTCCTCAAGTTCAGCGGCGCACGCTTCGGCTTGATTGCAATGCCCCAACCAGCTGGTCCCGTGCAATTCGTCGCGCCCGCCGCGCCGGCGTGGGGTGGTCAGGTGGTGAAGTGGCGCGGCCTGCACGTAAATGGGACGCGTGTCGTACTCGAGTATAATGTCGGAGACACTCGCGTGCAGGAATCGCCGTGGCTCGAGAGCAGTGAGGGCGTGCGCGCGTTCACGCGCACGCTGGCGATCGGAGCGGCTTCGCCGTCGCTCACATTGGCGCTGCTCGAAAGCCCCGGTCACAAGATGGAATTCACATACGTAAACGGCGTAAAGCTGGCCGGCTTTACCGGCGCCGACGGCGTGGTTGCCATCGCGATGTCCGGCGATCCCGGTGTCGATCTGCAATTGGACGGCGATGGGTTGCAACTTCGTGTCGCGGCCACGAAATCTGTCCGGCGACTGAAAGTTTTCATCGCCTCCTGCGCGCCGGAAGCGTTGCCGAAGTTCGCCGCCCTGGTGAAAAACTCGGCGCCGCCCGAAGACCTCCCGACCCTCGCCCGGCCCGGCTCGCCCCGCTGGCAGCCGATCACCACGCGCGGCCAACGCGGCTTCAACAGCGCCGCCTACGTCATCGACACCCTCGCCGTGCCCTACGACAATCCCTGGAAGGCTCTCTTCTTTACTTCGGGCGTGGACTTCCTCCCGAACGGCGACGCCGCCGTCTGCACGATTCACGGCGACGTGTGGCGGGTCAGCGGCATCGACGATGCGCTGCAAAAGCTCACCTGGCGCCGTTTCGCCACGGGACTCTTTCAGCCGCTCGGCCTGCGCGTGCGCAACGGCAAGATCCATGTGCTCGGCCGGGATCAGATCACGGTGCTGCACGACGAAAACGGCGATGGCGAAGCCGACTTCTACGAAACCTTCTACAACCAGATTCAAACCTCCGTGAGCGGGCACGACTACGTGACCAGCCTGGAGACGGACACGAACGGAAACTTTTACTATGTGGACCCCAAAGGTGTTCACCGCGTGTCGCCGGACGGCGCGAAGATGGAGACGCTCGCCGCCGGTTGGCGCAACCCCAATGGCATGGGGGTCAATCCCGACGGTCGCATCATCACCGTGGCGCCGCAGGAAGGCGAATGGACGCCCTCGAGCGCCATCTGCGAAGTCAAGCCCGGCGGCTGGTACGGTTACGCAGGACCGCGCGTGACAGCCGAACGCCCGCTCGGCTACGACCCGCCGCTCTGCTGGATTCCCCATCGGGTGGACAACTCCAGCGGCAGCGAACTCTGGGTGACAAGTGAGCGCTGGGGGCCGTTGCGCGATCACTTTCTCCATTTTTCCTTCGGCCGATGTGCGCAGTTTCTCGTGCTGCGCGAAGTTGTGGACGGCGTGTCCCAAGGCGCCGTCGTGCCGTTGCCGGGAAAGTTTCTTTCCGGTGCCATGCGCGGCGCCTTCAACCCGCGCGACGGCCAGCTTTATGTCGTCGGCCCGCGCGGCTGGCAGACGAGCGCCGCGCGCGACGGCTGTCTCCAACGCGTGCGCTACACCGGCGGGACGGTGACGGTACCGACCGGGTTCCATGTCCACACTAACGGACTGCGGCTGCACTTCTTCGCGCCGCTTAATCGCACGACCGCTGAGGACATGGGCAGCTATGCGGTGGCGCATTGGAACTATCGCTACGCGGCGAAGTATGGCTCGAAAGATTACCTGCCGTCCGACCCGGAAAAGGAAGGCCATGAACCGCTTGAGGTGCGCTCGGCGAAATTGCTTCCCGACGGGCACAGCGTATTCCTCGAAATCCCGGGGTTACGTCCCGTGATGCAGTTCGAGGTGCGCTACAATTTGGAAACAACCGATGGCAAGAACCTTCGCAGTGACTTGCACGGCACCATCAACCGGCTCGGTCCGGAGTGGCGACCGTAGCGGCTCTCGATGCACAACCTTGGACATCTTCGGACGTCAGTTCCCAAACCAGCAGGCTTGGAAATGCTTGATTTTAGCCACAACTGCGTTTGTCGATTCAAGTGGAAAGTACAGCAACGTTAGATTAGTCTTCGCGCATTAAGAATTGAAACATACTATGAAATTCCATCCATTGTTCCCGATCATCACCCTGTCCGCGGTGGTCGCTTTCGCCGAGGACAAACCTTCACCCATTGGCTATGAAGACACGCCGCTCATCCCCGGCACCCAATGGCGGGTGCATGACATCAAGCGGCCGGCGCCAAACGTAGTCGCGCCCGGCAAGACCAGTGCGGATGCGCCGGCGGATGCGGTCGTGTTGTTTGATGGCAAATCGAACGAGCAATTCAGAGGCAAGGATGGCGCGCCGTGCCCTTGGAAGGTGGAGAATGGCGAGTTGGTGGTCAAGGGCGGAGACATTTGGACGAAGGAATCCTTTGGCTCCTGCCAGCTTCATATCGAGTGGCTCACGCAGCCCGAGACGAAGGGCAACTCGCAAAAAAAGGGGAACAGCGGAGTCTTTTTTATGGATCGTTACGAAGCTCAAATTCTCGATTGCTACAACAACCCCACCTATGCTGATGGCAGCGCCGGCGCAGTGTATGGCCAGACTCCGCCGCTGGTAAATGCGGTGCGTCCGCCCGGCAATTGGCAGGTCTATGACGTGATCTTCACCGCCGCCAAGGTTGACCAGGACGGCGCGGTGACGGAGCCCGCTTATGTGACAACGATCATCAACGGCATTTGCGTGCAGAACCACACGAAGATCATGGGGCCGACGGTCCATCGGCAAACGACGAGCTACAAGGGTAAATTTCCCGGGCAGGCGCCGATTCGCCTGCAGGATCACGGAAACGAACCGCCCGTCCGCTTCCGGAATATCTGGATTCGACCACTGCCTTGACGGGGCGACGGCGGTGTTGTCCGTTCAATGGGCAAAGCCTGTGTTCCGCGGGCGCCCGGCCCGTCCTTTGAAAGATTGATCCAGGGCCACAACCGGGTTGGGAAGGCCTGAAGCGGCATTGGCCGCGTATGAATATACCGCACAAATGCCGGATGCGACGAGCGAGTTTAAGGCTGCGCATGAGATGAAAGATTATTTGGCTCGAAAAAATCGGCCGGGGTCGCTGACGCTCCGCAACCAAACGGGACGCGTTGCTGTCAAGGTTGGATGAATTGCATTATGAAAGACAAAGCATGAAAGGTGAAAGCGGAAGTTGAACTTCCTCCGCGTCCCGGCGGTGAAGATAAATCCGTGTCAATCGGCGAAAATCAGAGGTTGAATATCCGGGGCGAACCCAACGAACATCAATCCAAGAAACGAACCATGACGAATGGGAACAGCACAATTCTTACGGTCGCACTGCTCGCGCTGGTAGTGACGGCCACCCAAATGTGCGCCCAGTCAACCAACCCGCCTCACGCCTTTAGCAGCTTCACCAGTATGCCTGCCGGGGCGGGCAATGTGGACGGCACCGGGAGCGCGGCGCGCTTCTACAACCCTGAGGGCGTGGCGGTGGAGACCAATGGCAATGTCTATGTGGCCGATACCCAAAACCACACGATTCGGAAGATCACACCCGCCGGAGTGGTGACGACGCTGGCGGGCAGCCCTGGGCAACCCGGCAGCGCGGACGGCACCAACAGCGCGGCGCGGTTTCATAACCCAACCAGCGTGGCGGTGGACAACGCAGGCAACGTCTTTGTGGCGGACACCTCCAACAACACGATCCGCAAAGTCACGCCCGCCGGATCGGTGACGACGCTGGCGGGCAACGCCGGGAAACCAGGCAGCGCGGACGGTACCGGAGGCGCGGCGCGGTTTTATAACCCGACCGGCGTGGCGGTGGAGACCAATGGCAACGTCTTGGTGGCGGATAACTACACGGTTCGAAAGATCACACTCGCGGGAGTGGTGACGACGCTGGCAACGCTGGCGGGCAGCACCGCGCAACCCGGCGTCGCCGACGGTACCAATAGCGCGCGGCTCGACTCCCCATGCGGCGTGGCGGTGGACGGCACGAGCACCATCTATGTGCTGGATTATGGGAACTTCACGATTCGGAAGTTCACACCCGCCGGAGCGTTGACGACGCTGGCGGGCAGCGCCGGGCAATATGGCACCAATGACGGCACCGGCAACGCCGCGCGGTTCTTCCTGCCACGCGGCGTGGCGGCGGACGGTGCGGGCAACGTCCATCTGGCCGATACCCAGAACCACACGATTCGGAAGATCACACCCGCCGGAGTGGTGACGACGCTGGCGGGCAGCAGCGGACCAAGTGGATGAAGAAGTCCGGGACGTTGTTTGCTGATCTGAAGGGCGACGGGACCTCGAAGCAGGCACATGGCGGGCAGTCAACTCTGGCTGTTCCACGCTGCGGAATGGTTCTATTTGGAAATCAGGAAAGCGTAAAGCCAAAGTTCGGCAGCGAGCTTATTCCTGAGTTCTTGAGTTCCAAGTTTGCGGACGACGGAGGGCGGAGTGTGGATTTGAAGCGCGAGGCAGGGNNGCGCGCAAGGGACTGCGCGCCCTGCCCATTTGACCGCACCGAACCTTCCGGCGGTTTCGCGCTGCGGCAATTACACCTTCCAAGGCCCGCGTTTTGCGCGGTCCAGCCATTGGTTCGCTTCCTCATCGCCAATGAACCGTTCCTTGGCCGGGTCCCATTTCAAGCGCCTATGGTTCCAATAAGCAAGATTACCAAGATGGCACACCGTCACGGAACGGCAGCCAATTTCCACATCGCAAATCGGTCTCTTGCGGCTGCGCACGCAATCCATGAAATCAACGATATGGTGATTACTCTTGTAGAGACGGATGGCTTTATCGTCCAACGGCTCGGTGCCGATGGATTCAGGCGTCGCCTGGAACTTGCCGCGGTTGACCAGGATTTTGCCCTCGGTGCCGATGAACAGCAC
>PLJQ01000445.1:0-255 GCA_003140275.1 Limisphaerales bacterium | reverse complement strand
TGGTGCGCGCCCCAGTCCGTCATCGCACCGCCGGAGTATTCGCGATAGTTGCGCCAATTGGGAAAATGGTCATGCACGCCCCGCGGACTGAGCACGGAATTGTAAGGGCGCATCGGGGCCGGCCCCAACCACCGGTCCCAGTTCAGACCCGGCTCCATCGCCTCCTCCGGCAAGTCGCACGGCACCGAAGGCCCGCCCACGTCCACGATGACCTGTTTGATTTTGCCGAGGCGTCCGTTGCGCACCAGTTCGCAG
>PLJQ01000443.1 GCA_003140275.1 Limisphaerales bacterium | reverse complement strand
CATCAAATGGATAAGCATATGAGTTTATTGACGTCGTGACTCAGAAAGGCATCTTGGGCAATCTGCGGTACTTCGACCGGGCAAGCCGCACCACCCACCAACCCAGCCGCCGACAAGTCAGTTTGATTGAACGCGAACAGATTTCCGGACATGCGGTCGCACTCGGCTTGGAAACCATTCCCCCTGGCGACGTGCGGGCAAACATCGAGACTCTCGGCGTCGATCTCATTGCCTTGCTAGGCCAGACAGTTCAGGTGGGTGAAGCGGTTCTGCTTTTTTTTGAACCGCGCAAGCCCTGTTCCAAAATGGATGCCATTTGTGCCGGTCTGCGCGCGCTGATGGCGGATAATCGACAGGGAGTTCTGGCCGAAGTCATTCAGTCCGGCAGAATTCGCGTCGGTGACACCCTCTTGCCGGTTCAATCACCTGCCGCTCACTTATCTGATTGAAAAGTCGGCAGCCAACCGGCACAATCTTCTCATGCAATCTGCTTTTACGGGGCCAGTGTACGTTGTGCGCGACAACATCGACACCGATCAGATCATTCCGGCGCAATACCTAAACCTCGTTCCCACCATTCCGGAAGAGTACGAAAAACTCGGCGCCTACGCCATGTGCGGTTTGCCGGAATCGCTTTACCCGTCGCGTTACGTGAAGGAAGGACAGCTCGACAGCCAGTATCTCATCGTTGTGGCGGGTCGAAATTTCGGCTGTGGCAGTTCCCGCGAACATGCGCCCATCGCGCTGGGATCGGCTGGCTGCAAGATTGTGCTGGCCGAAAGTTTTGCGCGGATTTTCTTCCGCAACTGCGTCGCCACGGGCGAACTTTACCCATGCGAAAGCGCCGATCGTTTGAGCGAAATCTTGAAAACCGGCGACCTCGTCACGGTTGACCTGAATGCAGCGACCGTCAAAGCTCAGGCCACGGGCAAGGTTTATCCCTTCAAACCACTGGGCGACGTGCGACCGGTGGTGGATGCCGGGGGCTTGTTCAATTACGCCCGGCAATCAGGCATGATCCCGGCAAAGACGTAAGCTGGAATGACGGCATGGACGTTTCGTTACGTCCCGAGGCTCCGATCAGAGTCGCTTTCGGCAGGCAGGCGGGCAATCCCTTGCCCGCTGCTGGTTGGACATTCGATTCAAACGGCGCGCACGGAGTGACGCTCCCTGCCAAAATGTATTGAGAATTCGGTAGTAGCCTGATTTGGCAATGAACGCGAATCGTTTGGAGCGCGACTGTGTCGCAAACCAGCCGCACTCCGGCAAATTAGGATAGTACCCAACGGAAGCCCCGCTTGCCGGGCCGTGCCATCATCTGTTATATGTCCGGGAGTCAATTTTATGTCCATCGCCCACTTGCGAAGAGAATATGATGTGAGCAGCCTCAAGCGGGCTGACCTCAATCCCGATCCCCTGGCCCAATTTGGCAAGTGGTTTCAGCAGGCTTTGGAAACCAAGTCGTCCGGCGGGCTGCTTCGGCGGATCGGCATTGCCACTTACAAATGGTTTCAAACCGTCCGTGGCCACACGCCTGCTGAGGCTAATGCCATGATGATGGCGACGGCAAACAAAGACGGGCGTCCGGCGGCGCGGATGGTGTTGCTGAAAGGTGTGGACGAACGCGGCTTCATCTTCTTTTCACAGTACGAAAGTCCCAAAGGGCGCGACCTGGAGGAAAATCCCCAGGCCGCTTTGGTCTTCTACTGGTCGGAACTGGAACGGCAGGTTTGCGTGAGTGGCGTCGTACGCAAAGTTCCTCGCGAAGAATCGGAGGCGTATTTCAAAACGCGGCCCAAAGGCAGCCGGCTCGCTGCGTGGGTGTCGCGCCAAAGCGAGATCGTCAGCAATCGGGAAGTGCTTGAGAAAAAGTTTTCTCAACTCGCGACGCAATATGCGAATGGACAGGTTCCACTACCCCCGTACTGGGGCGGCTACGTGCTTTCTCCAACGCGGTTCGAATTCTGGCAGGGCCGGCCCAGCCGTCTGCATGATCGCTTCCTTTACACCAAACAATCGGATGGCCGGTGGCTGATCGAACGCCTGGCGCCTTAAATCCAATCGCAACACCACCGCTGATTTACCCTCCATAATTCAAAGCTGTGTGTCGTGAATAAAAAGTGAACAAGTTTTTCTTGATTAAACTTTTGGCGGGTCGAATCTGTCACTGGCTGAGGATTGGAGTTTATCAGCTCAAGGCAACAATCGTCTCAAACGCAGCATGGGTTTGTTTCCAAAAACCGTGTCAGCAAACTTGGAAAAGAGCGTGGATTCGACATCGCCGGCGGAAACCCTGGCAGTGGTGGTCGTCTATGAAGACACGCTGACTCGTGACCGGGCACTGGCGGTTTGCGACGAGCTGGTCCAGCAATTCTGGACGAAAGTGGAGTTTGAATTCAATTGGTGGCGCGAAACCTTTCTCACCGATTCGATTATCGCCGGGGAGGCAAGCTGGTACGCGACAAACGCTGATTTGATTATTTTCTCAATTCATGCTGAAGGTGAATTGTCCTCCGGGACGACCGCTTGGATTGAAACCTGGCTGGATAAAAGGGAGAAGCGAGACGGAGCGCTGATCGTCTTGCTTGGAACGCCAGCCGATCCAAAAACAGCGGGTGACTTGAAACCTCGTTACCTGCGCCGGATCGCGCAGCGTGGGGGACTGGATTACCTTTCCTCCATTCTGCCGATTACGCAGCGAGCCAGGCAGACCACTTCCGTTCCTGACCAGACCCCCAACCCGCCGCCCACCCACCCATCGCCTCGGTGGCGGCCGCTTGAAGACTGAGAGCGGATTCTACCGTTGGGCGCCCACGCTTTAGCGTGCGTTGATAGCGCTTGCTGGCTGAAGCCGGGCCACCAAACAGTTTTCCGTACCTGCTCTGAGAGGTATCTCAGGCTTTTTGATTGCCTGCCAGGAAATCATGCCAGTCAGCCTCCGTATCCACATCGCTCAGTTCCCGCAACAGCTTGACCTGCAAACCGGCAATTTCGGCGCGTTCAAGCGTCTCACGCAAGACGGTGTCCCTGCTCCACGCGATTCCGTCAAACAACGCCGGTTGCGGCCGGCTCAATGCAATCAACCAATAGCCGCCATCGCGGGCCGGGCCAATGACGACCTCCGTTGTCTTCAAGGCAATCCACGCCGCTTCGATGTCGCGAGCCGTGACTGACGGACAATCCGAGCCGACGATCGCAACGCGTTGCGCACCCCGGCTGAAAGCCTCGGCGAAAGCGGCCTGAATTCGCTGCCCCAGATTCCCCTGCCCTTGCGGTCGCATCTCCCAGGTTGTTTTCAGCCAGGGTTTAATTTCACTGGCCGCATCGTCGGGAGTGAAACGTAATTCCACGTTCGATAAAGCCGACAACCGGGAGAATAATTGTCCCGCCATCTTCCGGTAGGCATCACAGGCAGCCTTGTCGCCAATGGACACGGCAAGCCGGGTTTTGACCGCTCCGGGTCGCGGCGCTTTGACACACACAATGAGTTGCTCGACGCTCATCCCCAGAGGCATTAGCAAAAACGCGACGCCTTGCAAAGGTACGGCGGGCAAGGGATTGCCCGCCGTTGGTTTGTAATGGAAGAACAAAGCGGAGTGCGTAGGATTGGGGTAACGACATGAATCGGTTCGACCAAAAACTGGCTGAACATGGGTTGACCCTCAAGCGCACCTCGTTGCAAACGCTGCAACTCAACGTGGGACGCAAATGCAATCAAACCTGCCACCATTGCCACGTCAATGCCGCGCCCTGGCGCACGGAGATGATTGACGAAACAACCGCGCATCGCGTGGGCCGCTGGATTCAGGAGCATCGCCCCTCGATTGTCGATATCACCGGCGGCGCGCCGGAACTCAGCGAGTTTTTCCGTTACTTCGTGGAGACAGCACGGGCCGCGGGGTCGCACGTCATCGACCGCAACAACCTGACGATCATCGAAACAACCGGCCACGGCTATTTGCCCAAATACCTTGCGGAGCACGAAGTCGAAGTGATCGCTTCCCTCCCCTGTTACTCAAAAGAGAACGTCAACCAGCAGCGCGGCAACGGCGTTTTTGAAAAAAGCATTTCCGCATTGCGAAAATTGAACGCGGTCGGCTACGGAACCAAGCTGACTTTGCATCTGGTGTATAATCCACTGGGTGCGACGTTGCCCGCGCCGCAGGCCGAACTGGAAGCAGACTACAAGGAAGTGTTGCAGCGCGAGTTTGCCATTGTTTTCAACCAGCTTTACACCGTCACCAACCAGCCGATTGCGCGGTTCGCCGAAGACCTGCATCAGCAGGGCAAATGGGATGAGTATCTCGAATTGCTGGCGAACAGTTTTAATCCCGCCACCGTGTCCGGTCTGATGTGCCGCACGACGTTGAGTGTCGGTTATCGGGGCGAACTGTACGATTGCGATTTCAACCAGATGCTCCGCATGCAGATCCAGAACGGCAAGCCGCTGTTTTTATGGGATATCACCCCTGACCTGCTGAAAAACCGAACGATTCAAACAGGCGAGCATTGCTTTGCTTGCACGGCGGGTTGCGGTAGCAGCTGCACTGGCGCGCTCACATGAACACAGGTAGGGACGAGTTCCACGAGCTCCCCTGGTCTAAAGCCTCTCTCATCCTCTTCACGCGTTTCCCGGTCCCCGGTGAGGCGAAAACCAGGTTAATTCCGGTCCTAGGGGCTGATGGCGCCGCGCGATTACAGCGCCGGCTCACATTGCGCGCGTTGCGTTCGGCAGAGTTTTGGCGGGCTAAGGCAGGGCCGAAGGCAAATCTTGAGATTCACTTTGCCGGCGCCAACAAAGCTGCCATGGCGCACTGGGTGGGAGATCGCTTTTGTTTTTGTCCTCAAGACGAAGGAGACCTGGGCAAACGGATGGCGTCGGCTTTTGAAGCGAGCTTTTCCAGCGGCTCTCAAG
>PLJQ01000111.1 GCA_003140275.1 Limisphaerales bacterium | reverse complement strand
CCATCGCCCATGCTGGCGCCGCTGGGCAACAAAGCGTATTGATCGCTCACGTAAGCGTAGGCATGGATGCTGATGGCTGAAATGTCCAGTTCACCGCGCGTGGCGCGCTCATTGAGGGTCTGTATGTCCTGCAAAATATGCTGAAACGCGAACCCCCGCGCCGGAATTAATTCCTTCGCCAATCCGTAAAACATGAAGGCATCGTCNNTCGTCCGGATCAGGCGAGTGGCCGAGTGTCAAAGTTTGTCTTTCCATTCGCTCCGAATCTCAAAGGGCCACGGTCGAATGTCGAATAAAAACAAACGACGTGTCGCGAGAAGTTGCCTTCCAAAAAGCTGGAATGAAACGCAGCGTTGAGAATGACTGTAAATGGAAACGGTGTCGGACTTCAAATCACGGTCCCGTGCGTGATGATGCTATTCTTGGGGATAACCACGATGCCGTCGCGAATATAACACAGCGGGTGGTCCATATCATCCGGTTTGCCGCCTGGAGAAATCACCACATTGTCGCCGATGCGCGCGTTTTTGTCGATGATGGCGTTTTCGATCCGCGTGTTCCGGCCAATGCCAATGCGCGGCACGCCTGCCGCCTCATATTCCGTAATGGAGTTCTGCGATTCGTAATAATCGCACCCCAGCATGATTACCCGCTTCAATTCGCTGCCGGCACCTACGATGCTACGGATGCCCACGATGCTCTGGATGATTTTGGCGTGGTTGATGATGCAGCCGTCGGATATCACGGCGTGGTCGATCTGCGCCCCGTTGATTTTGGAGGCCGGTAGAAACCGGGGCCGGCTGAAAATCGGCGTGGACATGTCGAAAAAATTGAAGCGGGGCAGCTCGGAAGTCACATCCAGATTGGCCTCGAAAAAGGAACGGATGGTGCCGATGTCCTCCCAATAGCCTTGGAATACATGCGAAAACACGCGCTGCGTCTGGATTGCTCCAGGGATGATGTGTTTGCCAAAATCGGCCATGGAATTATCCAGCAATTTCATCAGGACATCGCGGTTGAAAACGTAGATACCCATCGACGCCATAAACAACTCACCGTCGCCTTCGATGCCCAGCTTGGTGTACCATTCTTTTTCCAGCTTCAGGGAATCCAGCACCGCCGGGTCTTTTGGCTTTTCGACAAAGCGCGTGATGCGGCGGTCGTTGTCGATCTGCATGATGCCCAGCGACTCCGCCTCACTTCGTGCGACGGGAATGGTGGCAACGGTCAAATCCGCCTCCGTCTCCGCGTGCTGGTTGATGATGGGACGAAAATCCATTCGATACAGTTGGTCGCCGCTGAGGATCAGTGCGTAATCAAATTCATGATTCAAGAAGTGCGTCAGATTCTTGCGCACCGCGTCCGCCGTGCCCTGATACCAGGAAGCGTCGGAAAAAGTCTGCTCCGCCGCCAGGATTTCCACAAAACCGCCGGAAAAATGATCGAACTTGTACGATTGCGAAACGTGACGATGCAGCGACGCCGAGTTGAATTGGGTCAACAAATAAATCCGCCGGAGACCGGAGTTGATGCAATTGGAGATGGGAATATCGACCAGCCGGTATTTCCCCGCCAGCGGCACCGCCGGCTTGGCGCGCTCCTTGGTCAAAGGGAACAGCCGCTTCCCCTGCCCGCCGCCCATGATGATGGAAAGCACATTGCTCGTGTTCACGGTCTGCCCGCTGATTTGCGCCATAATGAAATCCTTACTTGCGAATAGTCATGCGGATTTTATAACGTGCTTTCCGGTGAAAGTAAATTAAAACGGTCAACGGTCAATTAACATTTCCTATGTGCGGCATCGTCGGCTACGTCGGCAAACACCAGGCAGCCCCGATCATCCTCGAAGGGCTGCGACGACTGGAATATCGCGGGTATGACAGCGCGGGCCTTTCGGTATTATGCAACGGTGAACTGCTAACCCGCAAGAAAAAGGGCAAGATCGACGAAGGCCTTGCCAAACTGCTCAAAGCGGACGCCGTCAGTGGCCAAATCGGTGTTGGCCACACCCGTTGGGCCACTCACGGGCCGCCCTCCGATGAAAATTCACACCCCCACCTGGACCAAAGCGGGCACATCGCCGTCGTCCACAACGGGGTCATTGAGAATTACGACCGCATCAAGGAACGGCTCCTCAAGGAGGGGCATCAATTTCATTCTTCCACCGACACGGAAGTGCTCGCGCATTTGATCGGCGAGCATTACGCGAAGGTGAAGACCCAAAACTCTGAAGTCCATCCACTGGCTCAGGCGGTCATCAATGCCTTGAAAGAAGTCATTGGCACGTACGGCATCGCGGTCGTCAGCTCCGACCATCCCGGCTTGATCGTTGGCGCGCGACGCGGGTCGCCCTTGATCATCGGCGTCGGCGACAAGGAGAATTTCCTCGCCAGCGACGCCAACGCGATTGTGGCGCATACGCGGCAGGTTGTTTATTTGAACGATTATGACGTGGCGGAAATCACCGCCGATCAGTTTAACGTCACCAATCTAGGCTCGGACACGGCGAAGGTGCAGATCAGCCAGCTCGAATTCAGTCCCGAAGCCGCCGAGCGCGGCGCGTTTCCGCACTTCATGCTCAAGGAAATCTTCGAGCAGCCGCGCACCGTGGAAAACGCAATCCGCGGACGCATCGACCCTGATGAAGCCACCGCCAGATTCGGCGGATTGAACATGTCCACGGCGGATTTGCGCGCGGTCGATCAGATGGTGCTCACCGCCTGCGGTACGAGCTGGCACGCGGCGCTCGTCGGCGAATACTTGATTGAGGAACTGGCGCACATCCCGGTCGAAGTCGAATACGCCAGCGAATTTCGCTATCGCAACGCGCCCTTGGAGAAAAACACTTTGGTGCTCGCGATCACGCAGTCCGGCGAAACGGCCGACACACTGGCAGCGTTGCGTGAAGCGAAGCGCCGCGGGCACAAGGCGTTGTCCATTTGCAACGTCGTCGGCAGCACCATCGCGCGCGAATCCGACGGNNGTCACCGCGCTCACGCTGCTGGCTTTGTTCATGGGGCGCATCCGCATGTTGTCCTCCAGTCGCGGCATGCAACTGGTTCGCGCGCTGGAAGCCCTGCCCAGGCAGATTGAGAGCGTCCTCGCCCAGAATGAGCAGATCAAACGCATCGCTTTGAAATACGCGCAGGCCGAGAACTTCTTCTTCATCGGGCGACAGCATAATTTTCCGGTCGCCCTCGAAGGCGCGCTCAAGCTCAAGGAAATCTCCTACATCCACGCCGCCGGCTATCCGGCCGGGGAAATGAAACATGGCCCCATCGCTCTGATCGATGAGAAGACTCCTTCCGTGGTGGTGATTCCATCCGACGCGCTTTACGAGAAAGTCGTGAGCAACTTGCAGGAAATCAAGGCGCGGAACGGACCGCTCATTGCGCTGGCCACGGAAGGAAACGAGCGCCTCGCCAGCCAGGTGGATGAAATCATTTATCTTCCCGCAACCCTGGAACAAGTCTTCCCGCTGCTCGCAGTCGTTCCCTTGCAACTGCTGGCCTACCACATCGCCGTGGCGCGCGGTTGCGACATTGACAAACCCCGCAACCTCGCCAAAAGCGTGACGGTGGAATAGACCGTTTGGTTTCAGTTCACACTGGTCATCGGTAAAATTGATTGAACGTTCGTTACCGATGGTTTTCAAGATAGGGCGCGACACTCCGTACGCGCTGTTTCGCACGGGCTGACAAGCGACGGGCAGCGGAGTGCCCGCCCTGCCATCACTGTTGGGTAACCGTCAGGATGGGTGGAGGAATTTTTTCGTGTGTTCTGCGTGTTTCGCGGTTAAACACCTCGCATGTCTCAACACAAGATCGGGATCATCGGCGGCAGCGGGCTTTACAACATCGAAGGCTTCACCAATCAGAAATGGGCGAAAGTAAAAACCCCGTTCGGTTCGCCGTCGGATGAATTGATCACCGGCAAACTCGCCAATCGCGAAGTCGTTTTCCTGCCACGCCACGCACGCGGCCATCGTATCCTGCCGAGTGAGTTGAATCACCGCGCCAATATCTGGGCCATGAAAAAACTTGGTGTCGCCTGGATCATCAGCGTCAGCGCCGTCGGGTCGCTCCAGAAGAAATACAAGCCATGCGACATCGTGCTGATCGACCAATTTCTCGACCGCACCAAACGCCACTTCGAACACACGTTCTTCGGACGCGGCATCGTCGGGCACATTGCGTTCGCCGATCCAATTTCCGAGGAATTGCGCCAGTTACTCCTGAAATCCGCGCGCGCTCAAAAGGCCCGCGTCCACGACGGCGGAACGTATGTGAACATGGAAGGCCCGGCCTTCAGCACCCGCGCCGAATCCATCACCCACCACAAGCTCGGCTACGATGTCATCGGCATGACGAATCTCGGCGAGGCCAGGTGCGCCCGCGAAGCCGAGATCGCCTACGCGACGATGGCGATGATCACCGACTACGATTGCTGGAAGGTGGACGAAGCGCACGTGACCGTGGAAATGGTCATCGCCAACCTGATGCGCAACGCCGCCACCGCCAAAGCGATCGTCGCGAACGTCATCCCACGAATTCCGCTGAAACCCAACTGGCCCTGTCACGAGGCTCTCCACAACGCCATCCTGACCGACAAAAAGCTCTGGCCCAAGAAAACTATTGCCGAACTGAAGCCGATTCTTGCGAAGTATTTGTAAAACACTCCAACCACGGATGAACACAGATTCACACCGATAGAACACAATTCATAATGTCATGTTCACTCTCAACCAAAAGGCATTCGCAGACAATTCGCTTGAAAACATTGAAGATTTCGTAAGCTGTTGGTCGTTTTTTTACAAAGAGACGCCAAGCGATAGAAGCGGCGATCCCATCCACTATCTTGAGGAACTATACCTCAATGAAAACCTCACGGAAGAAAACATTCGTAAGCTTTTAAGATGGAAAAGCCCAAGACATCTAGCGTAACCGAAGCCAATGCCGGGTGGCCGCCGCAGATCACGTTGAAGTTGAAGGACGGTTCCCTAAAGAAGGGCAAGCTCAGCGATTTCCGCGAGCCCAGCGGCAACGAGCGGGCAAAATTCTCTGCCGCTTGACGGGTTTCCGTCGCCCGGACCCGGATTTTGAGTAGTTTCTATTTTAAGAGCGAAGATCGTTTGGAGAACCTGCAGGATCACTCATCATGGGCGCGCCTTTGTCGGAACTTAGCCGCCGGACATTTCTCAAAGCCTCCACCTTTTCCATCGGAGGACTGGCCCTTGGCCAGAGCCTTATCTTGGCCGCGAACAAAAAGTCTTTGGATTCAAAGACCGCGAGGATGTCAGCGTCCGACTTGCCCAAAGGCAGCGCACCGCCGGCGCTTTGCCTCCCGCACTTCCCGGACGGTCTGCACGCATTCGTTTGGCGCAATTGGCCGCTCGTCCCAACCGACCGGCTCGCCAGGGTTGTCGGCGCAAAGCCGGCNNTTGCCAAACCGCCGCGCATCACTGCCGACCAGCGACGACGCTCTTACATCACCGTCATCAAACGCAACTGGCATTTGTTGCCGTATGAACAGTTGTTGGAATTGCTCGACTGGACGCCGGAGCAAATGGCCTTCACGCTACGCGAGGACGACTTTCTCTACGTCAAGCTCGGCAACCTCAAACCGCAGTGCGAACCGCTGAAGTATGTTCCGCCAGACGAAAAGACACTGGCGCGTGAACGCGAAGTCGCTCGCATCGTTCACGAAGAATTTCCCGGCGGCGTCGGTAATATTGAAGAACCCCTGTTCAACTTTGTCTCCAAACTTTCTGAAACGATGTCCATTCCACGCATCACGCGTCACGCATTACGCTCCGCCTTTTCCCCGTGCTTCTGTTATTCCTACTTCGCACTCTATGGCGATCCGTTGCTTGAAACCGCAACCAACGCCTACCCCGACGGTTACCTCGCGCGCCTGGCTGCGACGGGCGTGAATGGCGTCTGGTTGCAGGCCGTGCTTTACAAGCTCGCTCCATTCCCGTGGGACAAAAACCTGAGCGCAAACCACGAAGAGCGTCGGAAGAATCTGCGATCACTCGTCGCCCGGGCGCGCAAACACGGCATCGGTGTTTATCTTTACCTCAATGAACCGCGCGCCATGACCCTGCCCTTCTTCGAGACCCGTCCGCGATTGAGAGGTGTGGTTGAAGGCGACCATGCCACACTCTGCACCAGCCATCCTGAAGTTCAGCATTATCTCACCGATGCCGTCGCTTCCATCTGTCGCACCGTGCCCGACCTCGCCGGATTTTTTACCATCACCGCTTCTCAAAATCTGACCAATTGCTGGTCGCATAACGGCGGCGCGAAATGCCCGCGGTGCAGCAAACGTTCACCCGGCGAAGTCATCGGCGAATCGATTGGTTTGTTTTATGAGGGCATTCGCAAATCCGGCAGCGCAACCCAACTCATCGCGTGGGACTGGGGGTGGGCGGACAAGTGGGCGGAGGAAATCATCAATCGGTTGCCGGCCGGCGTCGCCCTCCAGAGTGTCAGTGAATGGAGCATCCCCATCGAACGCGGCGGCGTGAAAAGCGTCGTTGGCGAATACTCGATTTCCACCATTGGCCCGGGCCCGCGCGCATCGAAGCACTGGGAACTGGCGCGCAAGCGCGGACTTAAAACCATCGCCAAGATTCAGGCCGGCAACACTTGGGAACTCTCGGCTACGCCGTACATCCCCGCCGTGGAAAATGTCGCGCAACACGCCGCCAACCTGCGCCACGCCAAAGTCGATGGCCTTATGCTCGGCTGGACCCTCGGCGGCTATCCATCACCCAACCTCGAAGTCGTTGCCGAAATTGGCCAGCACGCCGACCTTACACCCGCACAGGCGATGGAAAATGTGGCTCGAAGACGTTTCGGTCCGACATTAGCTCCGGCGGTCGTGAAAGCCTGGCATGAGTTTAGTGTTGCGTTCAGCGAGTTTCCCTTCGGCGGCGGACTCTATTCAACGCCGATGCAGACTGGCCCGTCGAATCTGCTCTGGGAAAAACCGAGTGGTTACGCCGCCACGATGGTTGGCTTTCCGTATGACGACCTCGATGGCTGGCGCGCGGCTTATCCCGCGGACGTTTTCAGCGCGCAATTTAAAAAAATCGCCGATGGCTTTGATCGCGCCATAACCGACCTAAAGGCCGCCGCCAGAAATCTGAAACTCTCCAACCTGGATCGACGGACGTTTGCAGAAGAACTCAGCGTCGCCGAAGCCGCCGCCATTCACTTCCGCAGCGCGGCCAACCAATCCGGTTTTGTCCAGGCGCGCCGCAAGCTGGCCGACGCCAAGAACGCGGATGAAGCCGCACCCGCTTCGAGAGCGTTGGAAGCCGCGCTCCAAAATGAGATCGTGCTCGCCAAGCAGCTCTATGAAATTCAAATGCGCGATTCGCGGATCGGCTTTGAAGCCTCCAACCAGTATTACTACGTCCCGATTGATCTGGTGGAAAAAGTTTTGAACTGTCGCGACCTGCTGAGCCGATGGGTGCCCCTACAACAGGCAAAATGGAAGCAATAAGTTTTTGCTTAAAGCCTGTTTGAAATTGGGTGAGACTGGTGTTGTGGAACGTCCGCGTAAAAAATCCCGTCTTGATTGGTTTGAAGCGTCCTCCCCGTTCCGTCCGGCGAGTCGCCGGACGGCACAGTCTGGCGGACACGGAATGGGATTAGAAAGCCAGGG
>PLJQ01000435.1 GCA_003140275.1 Limisphaerales bacterium | reverse complement strand
GGGGTACTGTCAAGATGCACACATCCAACGCTTCAATTTCATCGGCCGACGGGACATTGGCCGTTAATTTGTTCTCGTGTTGGCTCCACGTGTGCGGGCGCCTTTGACAGCACCGTTTATCGGCTGGGCCATGTTTTTTGGTGGGAATGGCTCAACCCAATCAAATCAACCCGAAATACGATCCGCCTGACCTGCCATTTCGCCGCGCGCCGATGGGGCTGTCCAGCCGCGGCATCGTTGTCGCCGTTGCGACGAATCTGCACGTGACGTTTGATGCCAAACTGCTGCAAACGCACTCGGTCTGGCGGGCATTCCGCACCACGGCGGCAGCAGCGTTGCGGGCAAGCTGCAATGCCCTTGGCATGCCAACCACTGCGCGCGGGGCGCGCGCGATCCCAAAAAATTCACGGCTCGCGAGGACGCTCGCCCTACCTTTCAATGATCGATTCGCGGATAAGTTTGGCGGCTTGGTTGCATTTAGTGTCAGGATTGCCGGGCGATTGATCGTGGTCTTCGATGGGGCTGTCGTTCCACGAAACAATCAGGTCGAGACTTGGAATAATCCACAACATGCGCTTCCCGCCGTGGCCGGCGGCAACGTAGGTGTCCGGCGGCGCAGAGACGAAGAGTCGCTGGCCGTTTTTATTCGTGCGATTGAGCCACCAGTTGAAGCTGTAAAAGCCCGGCCCGGCGGGCGTGATATTTTTGCTTCCGCCGATGGAGCGCTGCCCCGGTATCATTTCGGCTTCCTGTCCACTGGTGCGCGGAAGCGTGGCGGCGACGGGTGAGTTGGTCATAACGACGAACACCTCGTCATCCACCAATTGTTTGTCGCGCCAACGGCCCCGATGCAAGCAGAGCAGGCCGAAGCGCGCAAAGTCCCGTACCGAAACCGCCAACCGGCCCGGACGCGGCTTGTCGAAGGAAAAAGTGTCTTCAAATTGCAACGGCGCAGCGATGCGCGTGCGGAACACCTCCACGCCCGGTTGCTGGAAAACTTTTTCGGTCAACGTGTCGTAGTAGAGCGCGAGCGCAAAGTCGTTATACGACCACGCATCGCCGGGTTTTTCCACGAGACCGTATCCGGAGGTTTGCGACGCGAGATGCCTCCAGGTGATGGCGGCGTCCTTCCCGTCGTTCAGCGATTTGAGACGCGGCTCAAAGTCGGAAACTTTCGCATCCACCCTATCGAGCTTGCCTTCCTGGATGGCGATGAACAGAAGTGTGCTGATGACCGGTTTCATCGCGGAGGCGACATCGTAGCTCTTGGTCTGATCGCCCCAACTGAAAACCATGCAACCATGTCGTACGACGCAACCACGCCCGCCAACGAGTTCCTTTAGCGCGGTGAGTTTCGCGTGCGACAATCCGACTCGCTCCGGCTCGCGGGTTTCCCAATGCGCGGCGGGATAAACGGCGTTTTCCGAAGGCCGCTTCTCCTCTGCTGCGAAGAGGCCAAGTCCGCAGAAAATAAAACTGGAAATCAGATGCTTCTTCATGGTGAGGGTGCAGCGGCGCAAACGCAAAATCGTCAGCGACGAGAATCAGATGTACGATCAAGGCAGGTCGGTCGAACCCATCAGGTATCGGTCGCATTCGCGCGCAGCGCCGCGACCTTCGTTGAAGGCCCAGACGACGAGACTTTGGCCGCGCCGACAATCGCCCGCCGCAAACACACCTTTGATGCTCGTGGAATATTTTTCCAACTCCGCCTTCACATTGCTGCGCGCGTCGCGTTCGACGCCGAGCGCTTCGAGGAGCGGTTGTTCCGGGCCGAGAAAGCCCATCGCCAGCAAGACGATCTGGGCCGGAACAATTGTTTCCGTCCCGGGAACTTCCTTGGGCACGAACTGCCCCTGGTCGTTGCGTTCCCATTGGATTTGCACGGTATGGACTTCTTTGACGTGGCCGTGGTCATCACCGGAAATTTTTTTCGCGGTCGTCAGATAAACGCGCGGGTCGCCGCCGAATTTGGCCGCGGCTTCCTCCTGCCCGTAATCGAGGCGATAAACCTTGGGCCATTCCGGCCAGGGATTGTCTTTGGCGCGGTCGAGGGGCGGTTTGGGGAGAATTTCCAACTGGACGAGATTGGTGCAGCCGTGCCGCATGGCGGTGCCAACGCAATCGGTGCCGGTGTCGCCGCCGCCGATGACCATGACGTCTTTGCCAGTGGCAGAGATGTAGTTGCCATTTCTATGGCCATCGAGCAGCGCTTTAGTGTTGGCTTGCAGAAAATCCATCGCGAAATGAACGCCCTTGAGTTGGTGGCCCGCAATGCGCAGATCGCGGGGTTTGGTGGCACCCGTGCAAAGAACGACGGCGTCGAATTCCTTCAACAATTTGTCCGCCGGATGGTTTTTGCCGACTTCCGTTTTCGTGACGAACTTGATGCCTTCCTGTTCCAACTGCTTCACGCGACGCAGCACGACCTTTTGCTTGTCGAGCTTCATGTTGGGGATGCCATACATCAGCAAACCGCCGACGCGGTCGGCGCGTTCAAAGACGGTGACTTTATGCCCGGCTTTATTGAGTTGAGCGGCGGCGCAAAGTCCCGCCGGGCCGGAGCCGATGACGGCGACCCTCTTGCCCGTGCGAACGGCAGGCGGCTCGGGCACGACCCAGCCTTCGTCCCAACCTTTGTCGATGATGGCGCATTCGATGTTTTTGATGGTGACGGGCGGCGCGTTGATGCCGAGGACGCACGAGCCTTCGCAGGGAGCGGGGCAGACGCGACCGGTGAAATCGGGAAAGTTATTGGTCTTGTGCAGGCGGTCGAGGGCTTCTTTCCAAAGGCCGCGATAGACCAGATCGTTCCATTCGGGGATCAGGTTGTTGATGGGACAGCCCGAGGCCATTCCGTTGAGCAGCGTTCCAGTATGACAGAACGGAATGCCGCAATCCATGCAGCGCGCGCCCTGCTGCCGGAGTTTTTCCTCCTCCATGTGATGGTGAAACTCATTCCAGTCGTGAATCCGTTTGATTGCCTCACGGTCCAGCGGCAGTTCCCGGAGATAATCTATAAAGCCTCTTGGGTTTCCCATGTCAGTTCCTTAACAAGTCAGTTCAAAATGATTTCTATCCGCCGCCCACGCGGGCCACATCTTTGGCGTTTTCTTCAAAGGCGGCCATGACGGCTTCCTCTCCGCTCAGGCCGGAATCCGTGACGCGCTTGATCGCCTCTAACATTCGCTTGTAATCCTTGGGCATGACTTTGACAAATTTCGGCAGATACTTGTCCCATGCCGCAAGAATCTTTGCCGCACGTGCGCTCCTGGTGTTGATCGCGTGATTTTCGATCATTGTCTTCAACGCCACTGCGTCTTCAGCATCGGGCTTTTCGAGGCCGACCATTTGTTTGTTACAGCGTTTTTCAAAATCTCCGGCCTCATCCAGCACGTAGGCCACCCCACCGCTCATGCCCGCAGCGAAGTTGCGTCCGGTCGGCCCGAGGACAACGACCCGTCCGCCGGTCATGTATTCGCAGCCGTGATCGCCGACTGATTCCACGACCGCATCAACGCCGCTGTTGCGAACGCAAAACCGTTCGCCGGCCATGCCGCGGATGTAAGCTTCGCCGCTGGTCGCGCCGTAAAGCGCCACGTTGCCGGTGATGATATTCTCCTCCGGCACGAACGTCGAACCGGCCGGAGGATAGAGAATGATTTTGCCACCAGATAATCCCTTGCCGAGATAGTCATTGGCGTCGCCTTCCAAAATCCATGTCATGCCTTTGGGCATGAACGCGCCGAAACTTTGCCCGGCTGAACCTTTGAAGTGAATTCGAATGGTGTCCTCCGGCAGGCCTTCGACGCCGTGGCGGCGGGTGATTTCACTGCCGAGAATGGTGCCGACGACGCGGTTGACGTTGCGGATGGGCAGTTCGGCGATGACTTTTTCCTTCCGTTCGATGGCGGGTGCGCAGAGTTTGAGCAGCGTGGTATTATCCAGCGCCTTGTCCAATCCGTGATCTTGAGGAACCTGGCAATAGCGGCCCACGTCCGCCGGAACATTGGGTTGGTAAAGAATGTTCGATAAATCCAGGCCGCGCGCCTTCCAATGCTCGATCGCTTTTTTCGGTTCAAGCTGGTCGGTGCGTCCGATCATTTCGTTGACCGTGCGGAAGCCGAGTTGCGCCATCAGTTCGCGGACTTCCTCGGCGATGAACTTCATGAAATTGACGGCGTGGGCGGGGTCGCCGGTGAAGTTCTTGCGCAGATTCGGGTCTTGCGTGGCGACGCCGACNNTGGCAAACCCGCATCATGATGCAACCGAGCGCGACGAGCGGTGCCGTGGCAAACCCAAATTCTTCAGCCCCGAGCAGCGCGGCAATGATCACGTCACGGCCGGTCTTCAATTGGCCGTCGGTTTCCACCGCGATGCGGCTGCGCAGATTATTCAACACCAGCGTCTGATGGGTTTCGGCAAGGCCGAGTTCCCACGGAATGCCGGCGTGCTTGATGCTGGTCTGCGGCGAAGCGCCGGTGCCGCC
>PLJQ01000136.1 GCA_003140275.1 Limisphaerales bacterium | reverse complement strand
CCCTTTGTCGCCGAAACTGGCAACCAGGTGTTCCGGGTGAATCAGCTTGTCCTCCAGGAAGCGGATGAACACCAGCCGGTCAATGGTGCGCTGGGTTATTTCCGTGAGCGCGTCGCCGTCGAGATCGGGATTCCGGTTTTTGAAGGCGCGGGCGAGCGTGTCGCGATGTTCGTCCAATTCCTCAAGAAAAGCTTCATCAATGCTCTGGTAGCCGCCCTTGAGCAAGCCGCGTTGCACGGCCTTGCCGCGTTTCCTGGAGAGCGTGTCGGCGAACTTCTCCAAAGAACCTCCCGCCACGGCTTCGCGGGAGAAGAGATGGAAAATTTCCGCGAACTTTTCCGCGTTGGCGTAATCGGTGTAGTCGTATTTGCGGAGAATTTGCCCGCGCGCCGTGCCGATGTCCGGCTTGTAATGGCAATCGAGAATCTGGAATTGCTCGAAATCGGTGAGCACGGCCACCGGCGTCTGCGCGTTCCAGTCGTAGCGAATGGTCTGGAAGCAATTGTCCGCGGTGGCGATGTCGCCAAAGGGCTTCTTGGCCTCCGTGAAGAAGCGCACGTCGCGGAAATTCGGGGCGATGTAAAAGGCGTAGTCCGCCCGGCGTTGCGAGCCGCCCATGCTGACCCCGCGTTCGACTTTGACTTCCTGCTGAAACGGATTCTTCTGCCAGTCGTGGTTCACGTCCCAGCCGAGGGCGATGAGGAACTTGTTGATGAAGTCGGTGCGGACTTCGGATTTCTGGTAGGACGCGGACAGGAAGTGGCCTTGGTTGGCGCCGAAGTCCGCTACGAGCGGTTGCACCAGCGCGAAGGCTTCGTCGAATGTCGCCGACATCGGCGCGAACCGTAGCAAGGAATCGCGCCCATCGGCAAGGGCTGAAAATGTGTCAACTGCTCACGACCCTGACTCCAACACCGGAAGGGAGTGTCTGTGAGAAGTAAAGCCGCTGGTTGTGCGACACTGGCGAGCGGTATGGCCGCCAGGCGCGGCGCGGCTTCACTGAGCAAATTGACTTCCTGCAACCCGCCGATCATCCGGTTCCAACTGGCGGCCGCCTGGTTCCGGAAAGATGTTTTGGCCGGCCCCGCGAGATTTTGTTTTTGAAAATACTCGAACGCTGGCGCAAGCTGGCCCAATGATCAGGTACCTATCCCAGCTCTCCAACGGCCGATTGATTCTCTGGTGCTATTTCATCTGGTATTCAGTCGTCTTGATCCGTTACTTCGATGCGAATCCGCGGCTTTGGCTGACCTCGTTGGGATTGAGCCTTATCATCGGCTTTGCTTTGTTCATCAGCACTACCGCATCGAGCGAAAATAAAGTGACATTGGATCGCTGGCAGACGTTCCGCCTGTTCCTCATGCCGTTTTGCGTATCGAGCTTTTCCGCGTTGGTGAAGGACAAAGGTTTTGTGCTGATCTTTTCACCCAGACTGGCTGAGATTTTTGCGGCGGCGGCGATTTGCGCGGTGTTCTGCAATACAACCTTGATTCTGAGGCGGCGGAGTGGATCGGGCGGCTGATGTTTCTTTACTGTCATTCGAGCGTTCGCCAATCCGCAAACTCATCCCCATTGCGGCGAAGATGCGGTCGCGGGTATTCAATTAACCGGGACATAATTTTCCTTTCCGGGTTGGGTTTACAGCGAACAGTGAACCGATGAATTCAGTTCGAGGGTTTGTTCAGGAAACGCAAACAGTGCGGCCTGTTTCCAATGTGCTGGGGGAACGAATGACGGCTCAAAGAAGATGAGCCGCCTCTAATTAAGCATTCTAGCACGGACGGATGCGGGTTGTGAAGCGGCGTACCGTCAACGTCCCCTTCCGGGCCGGCGATTAAGGAACCGGCCGGAAAACCCTCTATGGCAAGCCTTGACATATATTGCCAACGTCTTAATTTGAGAGCATGAAAGCAGTGACGATTAACATATCATTGAACCCGGAGCTGGCGGAGTTTGCCCGGTCGGATTCGGAAGCCCACGCGTTTGACTCCATGAGCGAATATATGCGCAACCTGATCCGCAACCGGCGGCTGGCCCAAATCAAGCAGGACGTGGTCTATTTGGAAAAGGGCATCGCGGGCGCGCCGGCGGGCGATCCTTCCACTGCGGAAATGGCTGCCATTGTGAAAACTCAGCATCGCCTCCGTGGGGAGAGGAAGCGTGCGCGTCGTTCTTGATGCCAACGCGGTGTTTGCCGGCGTGGGCTGGCGGGGCGAGGCTTATGGTTGCCTGCTGGCAATGGCCCGGCGGCGAATCACGATTTTTGCCACGCTGGAGATTCTCGAGGAAGTGCGGGCCTTGGTGGCGGAACGCGGCGGCAAGTTTAAGCACGCCGCACCCAATCTGTTGGCTTGGTATTATGAACGGGTGAAGTTGGTGACGCCGGCTCCCCTGGGCAGACAACGCAGTCGGGACACGAAAGATGATCCCCATCTGGCCTGCGCTTTGGCTGCCAGGGCGAAATTTATCGTTTCACGCGATGATGATCTATTGGCACTCGAAAAGCCGTTTGGAATTCAGATCGTCACGCCCCGCGAACTGCTGACGAAACTGACGCGGACGGTTTAATCTTCGCCCAAAACTGGTGCTGAACGGCGACTGCCAGCAGGTGGCAATGCTGCGCCACCCTGCCGCCGCTTTTGCGGCCCGAGCCGCTATCCTAATAATTTTGGAAGGGAGAGGTCCAGCCGAAATGAAAAAAGTCCGCGAACTGAAAAATTCTCGGACAAAATGACTTTACCAAAGGGTGATTGATAATCGGTGTTCATTTTCTTCCGGGGTTAAGGATTTCCACTTGGGATTGCGGTGAGATGCGGAACAAGGCGGGCGGCGGCTGGAAACGAACGGGCTTATCAAAGAGGGTCTTAAAAACCCGGACTGGCCGATTCATGATGATCACCGCCGCACAATCATTCACGCGGATGACGCGGCCAAGCCTGCCGTCAAAACGGATGACATCGCAGGCATGGAGCCGGAACGGATGCTGCAAGGGCTGCCAGGTGATGCCGACCAACTTGGTCTGTGCCGGGTCGTTGAAATGTTTTCTGGTGCGTCTCATAAAACCTTCTGCAAGCGGCCTGGGGGGGATGCGAGCATTCATGGGATTTCCTTTTCTGCCGTCCAACCCGCCGAAGCGGGTTCGCTTCGGTTGGGTGACTGTGGCTGTGAGCGCGGACGGCGGATGACAGCGAACAGGGAACTGATGAATTCAGTTCGATGGCTTAATCAGGAAACGCAAACAGTGCGTCCTGTTTTCAATGTGTTGGGGGAACGAATGGCGGCTCAAAGAAGATGAGCCGCCTCTAATGAAGCATCCTCCCATAGGCAACGGGTTTTTGTGAAGAGGGAGGAGTTAGACCAATCCCGATGGGATATTTATTTGGTTTCCTGTCCGGTTTCGGCGGCGACGGGTACTATACAATGAGTGAACAGTGTGACCGACCAACAACTATTGCGCGATTACACCGGACGCCACTCGGAGGCGGCGTTTGCCGAAATCGTGCGACGCCACATTAACCTCGTTTATTCCGCTGGGTTGCGCATGGTTCGCGACGCGCAACTGGCCGAGGACGTGGCGCAAGGTGTGTTTGTAGCGCTGGCGCAGAACGCCCGGCGACTCGAGGACCATCCCGTCTTGTCCGGCTGGCTGCATCGTACGGCGCAAAACCTCGCGGCCAAAGCTGTCCGCTCCGATGTGCGCCGTCGCGCCCGCGAACAGGAGGCCGCCGCCATGAACGAACTGATTTCCACCGAACCCGATACCGTCTGGGAACACGTCGCCCCGCATCTGGATGAAGCACTGGGCGAGTTGAACGAGGGCGACCGCGACGCGCTGTTGCTGCGCTACTTTGAACGCAAGTCCGCGCGGGAGATGGCGCAAACCCTCGGCACGAGCGAAGACGCCGCGCAAAAACGGATCAGCCGCGCCGTCGAACGCCTGCGCGAATTCTTCATCAAACGTGGCATCTCGGTCGGCGCGAGCGGACTCGTCGTCGTTATCACCGCCAACGCGGTTCAGGCCGCGCCGGTTGGACTCGCTGCCACAATTGCCACTGCCGCCGCCCTTGCCGGAACAACCAGCGCCACTACCGCAACTGCAACCGCAACCAAGGGTATCGTTATGACTATACTGCAAAAAACTTTAATCACCGCTACCATTGTTGCTGCTGTGGGAACAGGAATCTACGAAGCGCGCCACGTCTCAACTCTGCGAACCCAAGTCCAAACGCTTCAGCACCAGCACTCTCCACTTATCGAACAAGTTCAGCAGTTAAAGCAATCTCTCGACGGAGCAACGAGCCAGGTTGCAGGGCTACAAAACGACAACCAGCGGTTGAACCGCAACACCGCTGAATTGCTCAGATTGCGAGCAGAGGTTGGTCGTTTGCGGAAACAGGCAGAAAAAAGGAACCCACCCGAAGCCGACACTTCGGCTGCCACAACTTCAATCCAACTTCCAAAAAATAAAACGGAATTTGAAGAGGTGAAAAATCAGATGGCTACAGCATTAAAGCGCATCGGTTTTGTCTTGCGGCAATACATGACCAACAATCCCTAAGCTGTTATCATCGATGAAAGTGGACAATTGAACCAAAATATTTTTTCTAACTCGGTAGCGTTGCCACTCGATCGCTTTCAAATATTGGTGAGGGATGTTCAGCACCTTGCCTAAGCAACTGAACAATATCCGAAGTTAGTCATTGCTAAAAGCACAACACCGATTCCATTCGATGGAAATTACACCCACTTTTACCTTCTGGCGGATGGTTCGGTCACGGCAACCACCCTGGGAGTAGCAGATGAGCCAATAAGAGACGGCTTTTTGTTCTCAGATAACTGCGTTCATATTATTCCTTTCGTGGTTGGGTTTACAGCGAACAATGAATGGGTGAATTCAGTTCGATGGCTTTGTCCAGAAACGTAAACAGTGCGTCCTGTTTGCAATGTGCTGGGGGGAACGAATGACGGCTCAAAGAAGATGAGCCGCCTCCAATGAACATCGTACCACAGGCGGCGGGTTTTTGTGAAGCGGGGGAGACTAAAGCAGGCCGAGACGAACCAATTCGTCCGCCAGCATCCGGGGCGAAACGATTTTTACTCCTTGAATGGTTTTGCCGAAATAAACGCCAAAATCGTGTTCGTCACCGGTCAACAAATGCGTGGCTTGCCCGGCCATCGCCCCGCCGAGAATCGGAACATCCTTCGACGGCAATGCAACCTCCTGTTCGGTGACGACCGCCGGAATGAGCTCGCATTTTTTGACCAACCCGTCCAGATGACGCAGGTCGGCGGGACATTTCAGTTCCAGGTTGCGCCGCGCTTCCTCCACCGCGCAGGCGTTGGTGACGCAGTCACCGTGTTTGAACAACAACGCTAAAAAAGCGCGCATTCGACTGTGCGATTGCGCGCCGGAGAAGAGAATGTTCGCATCGAGGAACACTCTCATTTCTTGAACCGGTAACGGGCGAGCGCCTTGTCGTCATGGCGCGCGAATTCGGCGAGTCGCTTTTCAGTGTAGATTTCCATCGGAAAAGTGACCCCGGAACGGAGCAGGATGCCGTCGTCCGTTTCCTCGGCCACCACCTGCCCGCCGCCTTTGATGCCAAACCGGCGTCGCAGTTCCTTGGGGAGGGTGAGGGTTCCCCGTCCGTTGATGTTGATGACCTTTGTCATAAAGTGAGTATTTCACATTTTCAGCATTTAGGCAAGAAAAAGGCCTCCTTCGTGAGAAAGAGGCCGTGTGAATCAATAATCCTCCGGGAGCAAGACCGTGGTGGAACTTCTATCAGCTTCGGTGATGATCCAGAACTTCACGCGGGCGCCGGTGTGATAAACCGACAGCACCCATGTGCCTTGGACCAGCGCACAATCATTGACCTGCCGGTCTTCAGCGCCGACATCGCCCAATCACCAGCCTGATGCCGCTGAATGCCCATGAGAATATCCTCCTGGGTCAACTGCGACAAGGCGTTGGGCGTGCTGACGATTTGGCCAAGCGGAAACTTGACCAAGCTTGCCGCCATTTTAGCCATAGAGCAGCCTATTCAACGCCGCATCAGCTTTTGCGCCCGGTCAGGATGCGACTGAAGTCGGCCGGCTTCAGCGGGTGGTCGCGTCACTCATCTTCTTTTGAACGGCAGCGACGATGGTGTTCACGCTTTGCAGAATTTCCTTGGCGGCGGCAGGGTCAGGAATCTTGAGGCCGAAATTTTTGTCGAGCGCGACCACCAATTGCAACGCGTCAACGGAGTCAAGGCCGAGGCTGCCCGGTCCGAAGAGCAATTGGTCATCGCCAATTTCCGTGGCACCCACTTGCAACATCAGATTGTCCACCATCATGGTCTTGATCCGTTCCTTCAGGGCGTTTGTGTCTTCCATTTTGTGATTAGAGAATTCCGCCGTCCACTTTCAACACGGAGCCTGTGATGTAGCTGGCCTCAGGACAAGCCAGAAATCGAATCGCTGCCGCCACCTCTTCCGGTCGGGCGAAACGCCGCATCGGGATTTTTGCCTGGGCGGCTTTGCGTTCATCTTCACTCATGGCGGCCAGCGCCTCCGTGTCCACGTAACCGGGGCAAACTGCATTCACGGTAATGCCGAGNNCCGGCCTTGGCGGCGGCGTAGTTGGTTTGTCCCGCTGGCGCGAGCAACGCGCTAAGGGAGGCAACATTCACAATCCGACCAGCATGTTGCGCAATCATCGTGGGCAACACCGCCTGACAGCCGTGAAAGGTTGCGTCGAGATTGGTTGCGATCACCTGTTGCCACGCATGGAACGTAAGGTTGGCGAGTAATCCATCCAGATGGATTCCGGCGTTGTTGACAAGAACGTCGAGTCGTTTGTGTTGCGAAACAATCTGGTTGACCGCACTTTGCCAGGCGGTGGGTTGCGTCACATCCAGGGCGAGGGACTGACAACGGCCACGGAACTCTGAAGCCAGCGCGTCGGCTTTATCACGCCGGTTATGGACACCGAGCCAGACAAAAATATCAGGCGACTCCCGGAGAAAAGCGCGGGCAGTGGCTTGGCCGAGATCGCCGTTGCCGCCAGTAATTAAAATGATTCTCGAACTCATGGTGAATGGCTTTTGCTTTTTAGAGTTTAAAAAATCCCTTATATCGAACTTGGCATTAGGGTTATTGTGCTGTGTAAAAAATTATGACGAGCGGACCCTAAAATATCGGAATTTAACTGGGAAATCAGGTTTTCCTTTTCGGTTGCTCGGCATTATTCAGTTCGCATTTTCATTTGAAAGGGAGTTCGATTTCGATCGGCGGCGGCGGGTGGGCGGCGGTTACCGTCACTTTGGTTGTGCCGAAGTAACCGGGCAGGCGTATTCCGGTACGGAAGACGTTGACCTTGCGTCCCCCGATGTTCTCGGTCTCAATGGGTTCGGGTCCGTACACATGCGCGATGATGGTATAAGTCCCCGGCTCAAGTCGCGCTGTTCGGAAATCCCCGTCCGTGCCAAACGTCAACGCATCGAAACAGGGGAGCAGCCCTTCCATCATATTGCACGGTTCGCCGGTGGCGATGGCTGAACGAACATAAATGTAGCCGCCGGTCGCGCCGGTGTGATCGAGGCCCATCACTTTTCCTTGGATGGGATGCCCGACGGAGCGGACCAAATCGACCTGTTGTGTCTGTCCGGCATCGAGAACAATCGTCCGGCGCTCGTAAGGGATGCCGTGGGAGCCACCGTCGGCGTGGAGCATCTTGGTGCGGTAAAACTCATACGTTCCGGGTGTAAGGTTGGTCAGCACGATTTGCCCGCCGTTGGCCACCGTCGGTTTCAGAGCGGTATGGACCCCGTTCCAGCCGGACGATCCCATTTCTGGCGTCCAGAGTGTCAGGTTTAGCTCTGCGTTGGCTTTGTCGTCAGGGATGTTATAGCGCACGATCAAAGTGGCCGGTTAAGGCAGCGTGATTTCCAGGTCCTTCCCCGGCTCGGGTTTTGCGGCGGGGCAGACTTGGAGTCCGTCCGCGGATACCACGACGACTTTCGGTTCGGTCTCGCCAACTCCGCGCAACGCAAAACGCCCCGTGGCGTCCGTGCTTGCCGAACTGCCTCGGAATGTATTCCCAGGAGTGCCATCCATGAAGTCTGGAGTCTGCTCAGTGGTGAGAAAGACCCGCGTGGCGGCCACCGGCTGCCCCGTGTAGTCGAGCACGATTCCGTGAAGTTCGCCGCCGCGCTTCAAGCGCACCACAAGGTTAAGCGATTGCATATCCGCGACGACCGGATGTTCCAGCACCAGTTGGGACAAGAAACCGTCTGCCAGAACGCGCCATGCCTGCCCCGGTTTCTGAGCTTGCAGCGCGAACCGGCCTGGGGGTCTTGTGATTATCGGACCCCTATAATCCTGGCTCCAGATGATTTCATCCGGCTTCTCCGGAATGGCCACGCCTGCCTGCACCCAGAAATCAGTGATAGGCGCGTCCGTTTCGTCGTCCACCACGCGCCCTTGGATGTCTGCGATGACGGGAGCATTGCCGGGTATAAATGTGACCGGCGGATTGGTCGCGTTGGCCGTCCAGCGAAACTCGACCTCCAGCGGATTGCTCACGGCACGAATCACCCGGCCGCCAGTCTTTTGTCGCGCTAAAACGGCGAACCGGATGGTGTGTTTGCCTGGACCCGCCGTCAGGACATTCAAGTCCTTGCGCCATACGCCGACGGTGCTCAATGGAATGTTGTCAAACTGACTGCCCGGAGCGAGTGACGCAAACGTCACGTAAATGGGATTGGACCGCGCGTAACAAACGCCATCCACTTCCAATTCCCCGGCAACTTGAGTCCGAGCCACCGAGAGCGTCTCTCGCCCCTGGTTGCGCACGCTGACATTAAAGCGATGAGGCTGGGCGAGGTTCCATACCGATTTCTCTGCCCACAACCGCACCGACAAGCCTTGCATCGGTTCGCCCCAGCCCGGTTCTGTTTTGGCCGAGGCCGGATTCGCCTCGGCGCGCAGCATCGCCACCGGCAAGACGACGGCCACAAGAAACGTCAGCGCGGAAGTGACCGCGCCATTTGTCAGCGCCGCTCGGCTGCGTTTCGTGTCCAAAATCGCGCGCATACGATTGGAGTGATCAAGTTAGTGAGGTAATCGCACCGCTTTGCGCCGTCAAGAGTTAACTTTTGTTTCGCCATTTGTGGTTCTTCGTTCTTTTTCGCAGGGACGAACCAAGTTCATCCGACTATCTCAACTTTCAGCCTGGACAAAATGTGCGCCAATGGCCTGTTGATTGCAGCCAACAACGCTCACACTGGCGGCATGGTAGTGAGATTGCTTAAGCGCGTCGATGGCAACTACGCATTGCCAGGCGGCCGCCGCCATCAAACCTTCCCCCAGGATTTTTTTTGGTGAAAGCCGCGTGCCACGCCAGTCCCGCCAGGCCTCGGTTTCGGCGCGGTCGAGGCGCGGCAGGTCTTGAAGACCATCGCATAACAAATGGTTGTCAGAAACGGCGGGAAGCTCAGCCCGCATTCGTTTCGCGGCCTGAACGCGGCTTTGGTTATGGCAGAACAGATGCGAATCCGTCACGGCACGTAATTGAATGGAAGGTGAACCGTTGGCGGCATTTTTCAAGTAAAGCGCGCCCGCCCCGTCGCTCAGAATAATCCGGCGAAAAAACAAGCGGAAGGCGTCCGCCGTGAGCCAATCACTTTCTTCCGCGCCGATGACGAGGCAGCCGTCGACGCGTTTGGCCGTCAGCCAATCCGCCGCCAATGCAATGCCTTGTAAAAACGTGGTAGGATCGCCGATGAGTGTGTAGTTAATCGCAGTCGTGCCGAGCAAGGCGGCGATGTGGCTGGCGGGAGCGTTGAAGACGGTTTCGGGAAAAACGAGCGGGCTGGCGGTGCCGGGGTCACGCAATGTTTCATCGTAAAACCGGCGCGAGTAGTTCACGCACCCGGACATGACGCAAAGGACCACCCCGAGGCGCAATGTTCCGTTGGCAACGTTGTCGGCGTCGTGGCCCAAAGCTTCCAGGGCGGCGGCCACGGCGTATTGGGTGATGGGACTGGTGCGGCGCAGCCGGGCGTGCGTCATGAAAACAGGGCGAGGCTGGGGTGGGGGAACAGCGCGAATTTTTAACGGTCGGTCCCAACCGGGACGCGGCAATTGCTTTATCGAAATCGGCTCGCCGTTGGAAATCGCTTCACGCAACGGCGCAACACCCCAGCCGGCGGGTGAAACCGCACCGCAACCTTCAACATAGATCCGGCTCACGACCACCTCCGCAGGATGAGCGTGGCATTGGCGCCGCCAAAACCGAACGAGTTGGTCAGCGCGTATTCCAATTTTGCGGCCGTTGGTTTTTGCACGATAGGAAACGTACAAGCGGGGTCGGGAGTTTGCAGCGTGGAAGTGGGCGGGAGCCATTGTTGGCGTAAAGCCATCAAACAAACCACGGTTTCCACGGCGCCCGCGGCGCCGAGCAGGTGGCCGATGCTGGACTTGGTGGAACTCACGGGCAACGTCGCGGCGCGTTCACCGGCCCACCGGCTGATGGCGGCGGCCTCGGCGCTGTCATTGAGCGGCGTGCCGGTGCCGTGCGCGTTGACATAATCAATCTGCTCCGGGGAAACATTTGCAACTCGGGCGGCGGCGGTCATGGAAGCGAACGCAGCGTCACCTTGAGGATGTGGTTGCGTGAGGTGATGACCATCGGTGACGGCGCCGTAACCGACGATTTCGCCAAGAATCGCGACCTTTCGTCGTTCGGCATGTGCGAGGGTTTCCAAGGTCAGAACGGCGGCGCCTTCGCCGATGGCAAGTCCGTCGCGGCGCGAATCAAAAGGACGACATTGGGTGGGGGAAAGTGCTTGCAAGGAATCGAAACCAGCGAAGACCATTTGACTAAGAGCATCATACCCGCCCGTCAAAACGCGCCCGGCATGGCCGCGTCGCAAAAGTTCCCAGGCATGGCCGATGGCGTTTGCGCCGGAAGCGCAAGCGTTGGCGATGATGGTGATCGAGCCGCTGAAACCGAAAGCGTCGGCGAGATCAAGCGTTTGCCGTTGGGCTTGATATTCGATGACGCGAGCGGCTTGGCGTCGGTGGACATGCGGTGTTTGGAGTGCCTGACGGTAATACGCTTCGCCCAAACTCATACCGCCACTGGTGGTGCCTAGAACGACGGGCAGGTTGTGCGAAGGCGACCAACCCGATTGATCCCACGCTTCTTGCGCGGCCAGTAGCAGGAGCCTGGTTGCGCGATCCAGCCGGCCGAGGCGACGTTGGCTGAGGTGGCTGACGGGCAATTTTTCCGGCAACGCGATTTCCCCCGCTATTTTTACACGTTGTCGGGAGACATCAAAGATGGTCACAGGTCCGAGAGCCACGCGGCCTTGACGAAAGCCTTCGGCATTGGTGTCCCACCCAATGCCCAGCGCCGTAACGATTCCAGCGCCGGTGACAACGACGCGGGGAGGCGAACTGAGAAGTTGAGGAGCAGGAAATAACACGGTGCGATTTGATTTATGGCATTTTTTCGCGGTCACCTTACGGAAGAATCTGCAGGGAAGTCAAACGTTGCGCCGGTTTTCAAGGTTGCCAGCCGGAATCGTCGGGGCTAAATTGACCGCATGAAAACAATACTGACAATTCGAAATCGGAAACTTCTGACGACGGCGTTGATCGTCTTGGGACTTGGCCCGGTGTTAAAGGCGGCTGAACCGACGGCATTTGAGTTGATCAAGGAAGGCAATCGTCACGTCGGCGAAGACGCCAAAGATAAAGTGGTGCAGATCCGATCAGAAAAATCGATCGGCACGCTAACGCCAAACATTTGGTATGTTGTCTTTTATGACCCGGACGCCACGGCCAAAGCCACCGAGGTCAAGTTTGGCGCTGGAATAAAACTGTCCGTCAAACGGCCGGCCCGGATTTTCGGGCCAATCACCGGCCAGCACCGACAATTAAATCGTGAGAAGATGAAGATCGATTCGGACAAGGCCATTGAAATTGTGAAGAAAGATCCGCTGCTCGATAAACTGACGTTGACCTCCACGCAATTGTGGCTGGGGCGCACGCCGTGGCACAGCGACGACACGCCCATTTGGAAGGTGCGGGTCTGGGCTGCCAAATTGAGGAAGCCCGCGGATTCGGTGGATATTGGCGATCTCTATATTTCGGCGGACGATGGCAAAGTGGTGAGGAACGACCTTCACATCGACCGGGTTGATTGACCCCCCAGCGTGAATACCCCGCCGACTTCTGATCGTGCCTATGATGTGGTGATCATCGGCGGGGCATTGTCCGGTGCCGCGACCGCACTGCTCCTGCTGCAACAGCGACCGCAACTGCGCGTGCTCATCGTGGAGAAATCCGCGGTGTTCACCCGGCGGGTGGGGGAGGCAACGGTGGAAGTCAGCGCCTGGTTTCTCAGCCGCCAACTGGGATTGACCCAACACTTGAACGAAGCCCATCTCGTCAAGCAAGGGATGCGTTTTTGGTTTTTTAACCAGAAAACGCAATCGTTGGCGGATTGCAGTGAGATTGGCGGACGTTACTTGGCGCGAGTGCCAGCTTATCAAGTCGATCGGGCCGTTTTAGATGAGGAGGTTTTACGGCGAGCGCACACAGCGGGAGCGGAACTTTTGCGGCCGGCCAGTATAGGCAAGATTCAATTGAACCATGGCGGCGAGCAAACCATTGAAGTCCGGTTTCAGGACAAAGTGCATCAAATTCACACGCGTTGGGTGGTGGACGCCTCCGGGGTGGCCGCGCTGCTGGCGCGTCAGGAGGGGTGGTGGCGACCAAACCTTGCGCATCCCACGACGGCAGTTTGGGCGCGTTGGCGAGGTGTGAAGGACTGGGATGGATTGGAACTTGGTCTAAAATATCCCGATTGGGCGATGGTTTGTCATGGCATCCGCACGACGGCAACCAACCACCTGGTGGGTGACGGCTGGTGGGCTTGGTGCATTCCGCTCAAAGGTGGAGATGTCAGCATCGGTGTGGTTTTCGATCAGCGTCTGGTGGAGTGGCCGGAAGGTGGTTCATTGGGTCAGCGATTGAAGGATTTTTTGTTTCAACATCCGGTGGCGCGGGAAATAATGGCCGATGCGCAGTGGGTGGAGGGCGATGTTCATTGGCGGAAAAATCTGCCCTATTCCAGCAGCACGTATGCAGGGGATGGCTTTGCCTTGGTGGGCGATGCGGGCGCGTTCATTGATCCTTTTTACAGTCCCGGCATGGACTGGATTTCCTTCACCGCCACTTCCACGGCGGAATTGATCCTGGCCCAACAGCGTGAAGAGCCGATGAAGGAGCGATTGGCGCGGCACAACCGTGATTTCACCCGCAGTTACGAACGCTGGTTCACCGCGGTGTACCAGGACAAATATAATTATCTGGGTGAATACGATTTGATGAAGCTGGCCTTCCTTCTGGACTTGGGCCTTTACTATCAAGGGGTCGCTTCGCAGCCGTTCAAACGGGGGGTAAAGGCTTTGACGGAGCCGGTATTCTCGACGCCGCCATCCGTGCCTTTTTATTACTTGATGCGCACTTATAATCGCCGGTTTGCGCAAATCGCGCGCGCGCGCCGGGCGAGACGCGGTTTGGGGGACAGAAATGACCGCCGGAGGTTCATGTTTCCAGGCTATACTTTTGCGAGGAGCGACATCGGCCCTCTGATCAAAGCGTTGTCAGGTTGGGGCTGGTTGGAATTGACCGAGGGCTGGCGGAGTTGGTTTCAGCCCAAACAAGTCCCTGCAATGACATCGCAGTCGCTCGCCGCCACCGCGCCGATACAAACCACTCCCTGATCCGCCTTGGTCGTTGAGCATAAGCCGGTCTTCCTTGATCGTTTATCTTCTGCTGAGGGCTCAACTCCGTTGGTCAAATCAGCTTTTTCCTTCTTAATGATGGGAGTCGGCAAATCGACGGCATGAATATTGCGGTATAAGTTGAGTCTGATAAAGTAGAATGCACCGAAATGTCAGGCAGACAAACTAAAATAGAAATGACCGGCGACGATCGGCTGAAATACAGGGCGGTCTTGCTCTAAGAGTCGAAGTGTAGTTCAGGTTTCCGTCGCTGGTCACGACGGCAATGAATGCGCGAATCGAAATAGCAAAGCCCAAGCCGGTTGAAACGAAGAAAGAGCATTACCGGGTTGGGCTGGCTTTGTCTTCAGGCGGCGCGAAAGGCTTGTCCCACATCGGAGTGATTATTGTGCTGCGGCCACGGGCCAACGATGCGCATTGGCACGATTTCAATCATCCCGGCAAATACATTGTCTCGGGGCCTCAAACTGCCCAAACGCAGTTCGACGAGATCAAAGCATTCGTTACCGAAAACCAGCCATGCCATGAACCCGACCTTGCTCAGAACGAAATGGTCGCAGTTGCCTGAAACGGTTATTCGCCGATTGCAGGCGGAAAAACTGAGGCATTACCTGCGTCACGTCGTGTTGCCCTTCTCGGCGCATTACCGCGCGCTCTTCGAGCAAGCCGGGGTGACCGCCGACTCCATCCGTTCGTTGGAAGATTTGCGCAAGCTGCCCTTTACTTCCAAGACCGATCTGCTCAACACGCCGGATAATCCACAACGGACGAGGGATTTTGTGCTCATCCCCGACCAACGAGTGCTTGCACGCCAGCCGTCAACCATTTTGGCCGCGCTGGTGTCCGGGCGGGCGCAGGTGAAGCAAAGGTTTGAAGCCGAGTTTCGCCCAATTTTCATGACGAGCACAACCGGGCGTTCGGCGGACCCGATTCCATTCCTGTACACGCAGCATGATTTGTCGAACCTGGCTTCGACCGGAAAACGTCTTTTTGAAATCTGCGGAGGGCAAAGGGAATTGCGTCTGCTGAACCTGTTTCCGTACGCGCCCCATCTGGCGTTTTGGCAGACGCACTACGGCGCGACGGCGTTTGGGGTCTTTTGTGCCAGCACCGGTGGTGGCAAAGTGATGGGCACGGAAGGAAACCTTCGGCTCATGCGCAAAATCAAACCCGACGTTCTCATTGGCATGCCGACGTTTATTTATCACGTGTTGCGCCTGGCCGTTCAGCAGGGCGTTCGTTGCGAAAACCTGCGTCAGCTTGTTTTGGGGGGTGAAAAAGTTCCCGATGGCATGCGTCGCAAACTCGTCCATCTGGCGCGTGAACTTGGCGCGCAGGACGTCACCGTGCTCGCCACTTATGGTTTCACCGAAGCCAAGATAGCTTGGGCAGAGTGCCCGTTTCCACACGATCAAACCGCGAGCGGCTATCACCTTTATCCCGATGCGGGAATTTTTGAAGTGATTGATCCCAAGACCGGCGGAGTTGTTCCCGCGGGGCATCCTGGCGAACTGGTTTTTACGCCGCTGGATGCGCGCGGCACCGTGGTGTTGCGCTATCGCACGGGCGATTTTATTGATGGCGGCCTGGTTTATGAACCGTGTTCCTACTGTGGGCGGCGACTGCCGCGTCTGGTTGGCAACATTGGCCGCAGTTCAGAAGTCAAAGAGATGAAGCTCGATAAACTCAAGGGCACCTTGGTGGATTTCAACCAACTGGAACACGTTCTGGACGATGCCGAGCAAATCGGCGCCTGGCAATTGGAGCTAAGAAAAAAGCACGACGACCCGCTGGAACTGGACGAGTTGATTCTTCATGTTCAAAAACTGAATGGCGGCGACGATGGCAAACTCATCCACGATCTCAACAACCGCTTCCTCGCGAAGACGGAGATTCAACCGAATCGAATTCTTTTCCATGATGCCGACGAAATGAGCCGGCTCCAGGGTGTGGGGGTGCATCTTAAGGAACAAAAGGTCGTGGACCATCGACCCTCATCGAATTGTCAATCCGCTGAGAGCGTTTTGGGAGCACCAGCAAATTCCACCTTTGCGACTGAGCATGACTCGAAGGAACAAGTGGAATTGACTGGCAGGACATGAAGACACGTGCCATTGGAGCCACGCAATCAGAACCAACATTCCGTTTACTGACCGGCAGTCATTTGTCCCGTATGCCGCAAGTCTCTTCGGAACGTTGGCCAAGGACTCTTGGCCAATGGAGAAGCAGCCTTCATGGCGGTAAATTTAAAAATATCGCTGCCCGTATAAATGGTGCCATCCAGTCCGATGATGGGCGATGAATGAATGTAGTTTCCCATCCAAACCTGCCAGTCTCTCGACCCGCTGGGATTGAGCGCATTGAAAACATTGGCGCCGAAATAAATCGTGCCGTCGGTGGCAACCGACGGGGAGGAGTCGATCGGGATCGCAGTGGCATATTCCCATTGCTTGGTGCCGTTGGGTTCAATCGCAAATAGCTTCTCATTTACACCAATGTAGATTGTGCCGTTTGGGCCAATGGCCGGTGACGATTCAGTCACTCCGCCCGTCTTAAGGTGCCATTTTTTGGTGCCGTTGGAATAAAGGGCGTAAAACTTTCCATCGACCGAACTGAAATAAATCGTTCCATTCGAATCCATCGCGGGAGAGGAAATAATTTCGCCGCCCGTTTCAAATGCCCATTTAATCTTTCCGTCAGGATTCAAGGCATAGAATTTCTTGTCATGTGAACCGAAGTAAATAGTGCCATCCGATCCGATTGCGGGAGAGGAAGAGATGCCAGCGCCGGATTGGTGTTCCCATTTCTTGGTGCCATCGGGGTTAAGCGCGTAGAACTTGTAATCCAGGGAGCCAAAATAAATAGTATCATTCGTTCCAATCGCCGGGGAAGAATCAACCCACAAGCCAGTCGTAAACGACCATTTTTTTTTGCCGTCGGGAGTGATGGCGTATAAATTGTTATCCCGGCAGCCAATGTAAATCGTGCCATCAGCCCCAATGGCCGGGGATGACTTGAACTCCATTCTTGTTTTGAAAGCCCATTTTTTTTTGCCGTCCCGGTCAATCGCATAAAGTCGATTGTCCGAGGCACCGACATAAATAGTTCCGTCCGCACCGATGGCAGGCGAGGAGTCACCATAGAGGCCCAGGTCAATTTGCCAGAGCACGGTTCCCTTCTCATCGGCAGAAACTCTGGCGAGAGCCATCAGGAGAATACCAACTGCGAGAAGGCGGCATTGAATTGTTCCGGCCATCGTGGTTTTTGAGTTTGCCAGGTTGAGTTTTCGAAGTGACGGAGTCGAACGATTTTTTGCTCAAAACCGGTATTCGTCAAACGGCAGCAGTTTCGGTAGCCGCAAACTCCGGCACGCCATTGGTGGTTCGACCGTCACGATAAAAGTCAACCAAGCTTTGTTGGGAGGGTGTCAGCTTTTCATCCGCAATCGCCGTGAGAATTCGCTCCTCGGTCATGATGAACCGGTCGCGCTTGTAAAGCAGGTAATCTTCCCGAAGTTCCGCCGGCGTCAGATTGATGGTCACCAGATTGGCGCCGGTTCGCAGTCCGCGTCGATAACCGATACCTGGCGCGCCGGCCAGATTCAATGCGCTGACGGCAGGAATGACCCAGTCCGGCCGCATCAANNAGCGGCGTTTCGTCGCCGGGAATAAACGGGCTGACGCTGCAACCGTCCAGCGGCAGCTCACCGGCGAGTGCAAAGTTTGCCAGTAGTTCCCGCTCGCTTTGGCCGGGTAAGCCGCAAATGAAACCCGAGCTGACCCGCCAACCGTTGGTTGAAAGATGACGGATATGTTCGATGCGCTCTTCAAATGTTCCCGGCGCTTTTATTTGCGCGTAATGCCCCGGGTCGCCACTTTCAAACTTGATGATGTAAATACCCGCGCCGGCGGATTGTAATTCTCGATACAAGGCGGGAGTTAAAGTTCCCAGGCAAACACTGATACCCAGCGAGGTTTCGCTCCGGAGTGTTTTGACCAGCGGGAGGACGACTTCGCGAATGACCACCGGGTCTTCGCCGGACTGGATGTTCACGTCGGTGATGCTGGCGGGGCGGTGGTGAACAAGCAATTCGGCGAGTTCATCGTGTCGCGCGCGGAAGCGGGCCAGGTCGCGATTCTCGCGTCGCATGCCGCAATAAATACAATTCTCGCGGCAGTAGTTTGAAACTTCAACCACCCCGCGCAAAAACACCTGCCGGCCAAATCGGGTCTGGGCGGCCTGGGCTGCGCGCGCATGGAGCGCCGCTTGCGCCTTGTCATTTAACCGAAGGAGATCTTGGTTCGGCATGAAGGAACTATTCATTATCGGTTAAGTTAAAACTGCCGCGTGTCAGAGCGCAAACTTTAATTCGTGGATGGTAAGCAGGATAAAACGCCGGGACCTTAACGATTGACTGCTGGATCGCGAGGCGCCGATTCGCTTCTTTTGGAAAATCGCTGGACACAGTAATCTCATTCTCTAGCTTTGCAGCATGAATTGGGCGAACGAGTGCGCGGTGGTTGTTCCCTGCCTGAATGAGGCGCGGAAAATTGAGTCGTTCGTCACGGCGGTGCGGGCGCACATTCCCACGGTAATGGTCGTCGATGACGGTTCGACCGATCAAACTGCGGCGTTGGCCGAAAATGCGGGCGCGCAAGTCATCTGTCTTGGACAAACTTGCGGCAAGGGCGCCGCCTTGAGTGTCGGTTGGCGGCGGGTGTTTGAACGGGGATTTAAATGGGCTATGACGATGGATGGCGACGGGCAACATTCCGCAAACGATATTCCCGCATTGTTGGCCTTCGCCGAAAAAGAGGGGGCGACGCTGGTCGTGGGAAATCGAATGACGAACCCCTCCCAAATGCCCTGGTTGAGGCGACAGGTTAACCGTTGGATGAGTCGGCGGCTCTCCCAAATGGCAGGTCAATTTTTGCCCGACTCGCAATGTGGCTTTCGCTTGATGAAGCTCGACGTTTGGTCAACCTTGCCGCTCGAAACCACTCACTTCGAAATCGAGTCTGAGTTACTGCTGGCCTTTATTGCGGGCGGGCACGACGTTCGTTTTTTTCCAATCGAGGTCATTTACAACGATGAAAGCAGCAAGATTCATCCACTGCGCGATGCGTTGCGCTGGTTTCGTTGGCGTCGTCGCGAGGGTCGGATGATTTCGAATTTGAAATCAAAAAATTGAAATCAATCTTCTTTGCACGCGTCCAGCATGATTCTGGCGCCCAAATAAAGCCAGGCGTGTCCGTGGAGAATGCCGGCTTGCTGCGCCAGGCGCCGCCACTCCGGCACCCGAAATCCCCGGCGCACCGAAAGCAGTCCATCACCACGAAGATTGGCCGAGAAACCCAGCGCATGCACCCAAAACCAGACCAGTCCATACAGGCACGCATTACGATGCAGATCACTCAGGACAAGCGCATCGCGGGTCACTCGCCAGGCCTCCCGAAAATGTTGAATGAGTTCAGCGTTGGAAAATAAATGATGCGTCATTTGTGAAGCGATCACCGCATCGAAGCTGGCATCACGAAAGGGCAGCGCCAACACCGAACCGGCGAGGTTGCGGTTGTGAGAGTTCAGACGTAAAGCGTGCGGGTTAAGGTCCAGGTTGGTAAAGCGCCAATCCCACCCTTGCCGCGCCGCCCAACGTGCCAATCTAATTCCCAGTGATCCGTCGCCCGCGCCCATATCCAGCAGGGAAAGAGACCGGGAACGCTCCTGGCCCAGCAAACGTGGCAATACAAATTCAAAAGGATGCGAAAAAAACCCCGGTTTGCGCGCGCCAGTTGGCGATAGCCGTCGGCCACCTCGGCAAAGGATCGATCCACAGCATCAAAATATTCTGCTTGCGTGGCGCGCTGACTCAAAAACATGCTCTTGCTCTACGGAAACCATGTCCGAGACACAAGCCAAAGCCGGCGCGCCACCGCGTTCGTGGAGAAAATTGCTCGCGCGGTTGTTTTATGTTCTGCTTCTGGCTTGGACGATCGGCTGGGCACTGAAGCGTGTTTCGGTAAGGATCAATGAAAGTGCCCATCCCGCTGGTTTTGCCCAAGGAGTCATGCAGGGGGCAATGATGCCCTGCGCTCTCCCCAACCTGCTGGTCGGTGTCGATGTGCCTATTTACGCGAAGAACAACACCGGCCGCACATACAAACTTGGTTACACCGTCGGCGTTAATGGTTGTGGGGCGATTTTCTTCGGGATTTTCTTCTGGCGACTGAACCGATGGAAAAAAAGAAATGATGTCCCTACCTGAAGGGAAATGGTTGTGCGAGCGTTCTGAGTTCATGTCGATCGAAGAAAAGAAAACGATGCGATCCCGTTGTCCATTGTGGGCCGGGCTTGGGTTGCTGCTCTTGCTCTCATGGCTGACGAGTGAACGCGTGGCGGTCGCCCATCCGGTTTCGCAAAATGCCTTGGATGCAGAGATTTTTCCTGACAAGATTACCCTGCATATCCGCGTGGCGACCGAAGAAGTGTTTGTCGCCAGCGCGCTGGGCGCCACTGGCGACGACAAAGGCAACCCCTTCATCGATGTCTGGAGGAAGCATGCCCAATATCTGCTCAAACACTTTCAAGTCTCCTCAGATGGAGAAGTCCTCACTGGCCGACTGGTGAACATCATCGAGCCGGGAAGTCTCACGTCACAATCCTCTTCGAACAGTCCAAGCGACCGTGTGGTCTATGATTTTGAATACGCTTTGAGTTCGCTGCCGCGAACGGTGCGTATCCGACAGAACGTGCTGCGGGAATTTGAATACGCGCCCGGCAATCCATGGGAAGCCACTTACGTCGTGCGCATCGGTCAACACGAACGGCAGTCCACCGAAGGGCTGCTGCTCACGTTTAAAGAGCCGCTGGTTTATGCGTGCGATTGGAAGGCCGAGTCCACGGGCGATCAATCGCGCACGCCCCACTTGGACAAATGGCGGATGGTCAAAGAATATTTGCGCCACGGGATCATGCACATCCTGAGCGGCTACGATCATCTCCTGTTCATCGGCGCGCTCGTACTGGCGACGGTGACACTTTGGGATCTGGTCAAGGTCATTACTGCGTTTACGCTGGCCCACACCATCACGCTGACGCTGGCGGTGCTCGATCTGGTCCGGCTGCCGTCGAACGTGGTCGAACCGATGATTGCCGCCAGCATCGTTTTTGTGGCCGTGCAAAATGTGTTTTGGCCAGAGCGCACGCGAGGATGGTCGCGGCTTGCCGTGGCTTTCTTTTTTGGGCTGTTCCATGGACTTGGCTTCGCGGGCGGATTGTTGAGCGCCATGGAAGGCATGGCGGGCATGGCGGTCGGATTAGCCATCATCGCGTTCAGCATCGGTGTCGAGGTGGGGCACCAGATCGTGGTGCTGCCGGTTTTTTGCGCCTTGAAATTGGCCCGCGCAACGCAACCGGACGAAGCCCGTCGAAACCAGATTACCGCGCGGGCACGGCGCTACGGTTCAGCGGCCATCTCCATGGCGGGCATATTTTATTTGATCGCTGCTCTGAGATAAAACAGTGGTTCACTCTCCCTTGACTGCCGGTCGCAATGCCACCTGTTGCGGGCTTGACAGCGATCCAAGGCGAGCTATAAAGGCTAAAGTGACCCCGGTTAAAAACCAATTCGCCGCAACCAACGAAGCGTCAAAAAAACAAATTCCTATCAATCCAAGATCAAGTGTTCTGTTGAAAGCAGCAGTCTGTATTGCCTTGTTCGTCGGGATCACGGCGGCGGCCTTGGCGGAGGACATCCATAAAATCACGATTGACGGTGACTTCTCGGACTGGGCCTCTGTGCCGTCGTATTACGATCCGGTGGGCACAAATGTCCATAACGGCATTCCTAACACCCATGACACCGACGGGGATACCTCCGGCTACGTTCCCTACTATGTGAACCACCCCGATGTTGATCTGCTCGAGTATAAGTTCACCCACGATGTGTCCAACCTCTACGCCTACTTTCGGTCGGCCGGAATAATCGGTAACACCATCAGCAACGCCACGCAACAGGGGCGTTACTACGTCATCGTCACCATCGACGTGGACAACAATACGAACACCGGCTACGGATTGTATGAGGGCGGTTACTATCCGACCACCTACGGCTACGACATGAACATGGAGTTTGAGTTTTACGGCGGCCATCCCAACAAAGGCAACTACCTCAATCACGGCGCCACCAATCAGGCGCAATTGGACGCCGCGTTTCAGGACCAGATGAACGGCATCGTTCGCGTGCTGCCAGGCTCTTACAAATTCTATCCCGAGTGGGTGTGGTTCGACAGTCCGGGCGGTCCGAACTCCGGAACAAATAACCTCCCACCGCCTGACGATTATGCCAGTATCAGGTTCGTCGCGGACAGGGGGACAAGTTACCAGGGAATTATCCGCATTGCACTCTCGCCGGACGGCCACGAAGCGGAGATGGTGGCTCCGTTTCGAGGCTTCATGCGAGATGCTTCACAACCCCATACCTCTGCCAAGCCCATTATCTCTCTGGGAAAAACGATCAATATCTCATTCTCGCTGGAAGCCAGTGGCGAGTTGGCTCCTGGCGGCCAGTGGGCTTCGAACACGGCTGAACCGATCATGGGCTATTACCTGAGTCCGCCTAAACTCCAGATTTCGAGCCTCGGATCGGACGGTAACCTGGTTTTGTCCTGGAACGCCGGGGCCGTGGGATCATTGCTCCAGCGAACTTTCAGCCTGACAAACCCGGACTGGCAGGTGGTGCCCGGATCCGGAACCACCAACCAAGTGACGTGGTCGGTTGGAACCGGCAATGCGTTCTTCCGGTTGTCCGTACCCTGAGGGAGTTCAAAGATCGGCGACTGTTCAGTGAACGCCAAAAACCCTGGCACTCCCGCTGTCTGCGGCGCTGGCGTGAATCACGGTTGGGTGAACAGCGCGCGGTGAATGGGCGTGGGATACGGCACGTCCGGCCCTTTGGCCACATACCAGAGGATGCGGTTGAGTTCGTCTTCGGGCGCGAGATCGTATTCGCTGAAGTTCATCCGGCTGGATTCTTTGGCAAAGGGAGACTTCGTCGTGTTCTTCGCGTTCAAATCGACTTGCGGCGTGAGCATGGTATAGGGACTTAACGCGGCAGCGGCGCGAAAACAGTTGAACATCGGTGTGGCACCGGCGTCGTATTGCGTCAGCGGTGGCAGACCGAGGATCAATTCCATCGTGCGGACCATGCTGGCGGTGGTGTAGAGGGTGCTATCGACGACATGGCGCTTGCAATAGGGACTGATGACCAGGCCGGCAGTGCGATGCGCGTCCACGTGGTCAGGGCCGTTCTGGGCGTCGTCTTCGATGACGAAGATGGCCATTTGATTCCAGAATTTGCTGCGCGTCGCCGCTACCACCATTTTGCCGAGGCCGAGGTCGTTGCTGCCCACGCTGGCGTCGGGTGTGTATTCGCCGGGTTTGGTGCCGCGCGTGTGATTTTCGCCAAGGGACATGATGGTGAATCGCGGCAGTTCACCGTTCGTCTCGGCGGCGTGCAGGTCATTGATCCACGAGTCCGCTTTATCCATGTCGCGGGCAGCGTCCCATTTCCCACGATTGATTGACGGAACACGTTGCGCGCCTTCGCCGTAATTTTTGTAGGTCAATCCCTGCCGGCGGCAAAGGTCCCACAAATAACCGGCGGCGGGATTTTCCATTTCTTCGTTGCCAGACAAACGGCCATGTCCGGAGTAGTTGAGTATCCAGGAGCGTTGATTGTAGTCGGTGGCGATGGCGGCGTCGCACCAACTGTGTCCGTCCACGCTGACTTCGCCGTTGCAATAGAGATTGTCGAGCAGGACGTAATCGCGCGCGAGTTGATGTTGATTGGGCGTGACGCTTTCGCCGAACATGACGAGCCTGGGATCGCCGTTGCCCGCCGGCTTGCCGTCGGCGTCCTTGAAATCGCCGAAGACCTGGTCGTAAGTGCGGTTCTCCTTGATGATGTAGANNGTATTTGATGGGGCACGACTCGCCGACTTGAGTGGGAATGACGCTCTGACTCCGGGTCGGCGCGCGATGCAGCGACTCCGGCGTGTAGGGCGAATTGCGGCGGACCTGTCCGGTGTAAGTGGCCATCTGTGCCGAACCGGGCTTGGTGATGAACGACACCGAGCCTGCCAACGTGTTGCCGATGTAATCGAACGGCGGCGGTTTGTGCATTTTGTCCGGCTCGGGTGTTTGGGCCGGCACATTGGAGCGCGACTTCAGCCCTTTGCCGTTTGCGACCAGCAGCGTGCCGTTGTCCGGGGTGACGGCCAAAGCCGTGGGATACCAGCCGACCGGAATGAAGCCGTTGACGACGGAAATCTTTTCATCGGAAATATCGACGACCATCACGTTGTTGTTGTCGGCGTTGGCGACGAAGAGAGTTTTGCCATCCGGCGAAACGATCACCGCGTCGGGCGTGCTGCCTTCCGGTGACTGCGGATAGAGTGAAGTGGAAATAATTTCACGCGTGCCGGTCCACAACTGGCGCGCCGGACTGGCCGGTTGGCCGGGGTCTTCAATGACTTTGGTCTGCACGACATGCACCGTGTTGTCACCTGCGCAAGCGACAAACAATCGTCCATCGGG
>PLJQ01000419.1 GCA_003140275.1 Limisphaerales bacterium | reverse complement strand
ATCGTGACTGGTGACTAGTGACTGGTGACCCGCAATTCGTCGCCCGTGAATCGTGAATCGTGATTCGTGATTCGTGATGGGTGCGCCCGTCCGGTTCGCCTTTCACACAACACGCAACTCGCACACGCCTATGTTCCTCGCCAAAGTTGAAGGCTCGGTCGTCTCGACCAAAAAAGACCCTTCCATGAGCGGGCGCAAATTATTGATCCTGCGACCTCAACTCGTGGACGACAAAGACCCGACCAAATTCAAGGCCGGCTCGAACACGATCGTGGCCGTGGACACGCTCGGTGCCGGCATCGGCGAATTGGTGATGTTCTGCCAGGGCAGCAGCGCCCGTCTCGCCGGCGGCATGAAAGACGCCCCGGTCGATGCCGTCATCATTGGCATCGTGGATGTCGTGGACGTGTTGGGCAAACAAATCTACAACGCGAAAACTTGAAACCGCCGCCGTTTCAACGCGGCTTCTGAAAAAGCATGAGCGCAGTGAATGAAACTTTGATTCGGGATGTCGTTGCTGAGGTGATGGGGCGCTTGAACGGCAACTCTGCACCAGCCCGGTCCGCACCTGCACCATCTCCCTCCGCGCCGCCGCCGGTACAGTCCTGTGGTTGCGAGCAGGCGAAAAGTAAACCGCGACCGGCAGTTGCGCTGCGCGGCAAGTTTGGGGTTTTTCTAGACGCAAACGAAGCTGGCGTCGCGGCGCAGGAAGCGTTTTTGCAGCTTCAGGAAAAAGGCGTCGTCGCACGCCGCAAGATTGAAGAAATCATCAAGTCGATGGCGGAGAAAAATGCCGAGACTTGGGGCAGGCTTTCACTCGACGAGACAAAAATTGGGCGACTTGATCACAAGATTGAGAAACTAAAAATCATCAAGCTCGTTCCCGGCGTGGACTCGTTGCGGCCGGACGCGCGCAGCGGTGACCACGGCATTACACTCGAGGAATACACGCCGTTCGGCGTGGTTGGCGCGGTCACGCCCAGCACCCATTCGATTCCCACGCTGAGTGGCAACATCGTGAACATCACCGCCGCTGGTAACGCAGTTGTGTTCAACCCCCATCCGTCGGCGGCGCGTTGCGCGGCCGTTGCAGTGCGCGCCTACAATGAAGCCATCTATCGCGAGACCGGCATCGAGAACATCGCCACCATTATCGAAAAGCCGTCGATGGAGAGCTTCGCTGGGATGTGCAAGCACGAGGCCGTGCGCCTACTGCTCGTCACCGGCGGCCCTGGAGTGGTGAAGGCCGCCATGCAGACCGGCAAGCGCGCCATCTGCGCCGGCCCTGGCAATCCACCCGTGTATGTCGATGACACTGCGTGCATGAAGCGCGCAGCCAAGGCCATCATCCAAGGCGCGGCTTACGACAATAACTTGCTCTGCATCGGTGAGAAGGAAGTCTTCGCGCTCGAAATCATCGCCGACAAGTTGATGTCGCAGATGGAACAGAACGGCGCGGTGAAACTCACGAATGTCCAACTCGAAGCCCTTACCAAGGCAGCGTTCACCATCACTCCCGGCCAGGGCGGTGGCTGCGCGCACGCGTCGGTGAACAAGGATTTTATCGGCAAAGACCCAATCGTGCTCGCCAAGGCAGCGGGTGTGAACATCCCGGCGGGCACCCAACTTTTGTTCGCTGAGACGGATCCGAATCATCCGTTCGTGGTCGAGGAACAGATGATGCCCTTCCTGCCCGTCGTCCGCGTGAAGAGCCTGGAGGAAGGCGTCGCCCGTTCGCTCGAAGCCGAGCACGGCTACAAACACACCAGCATCATCCACTCGCATGATGTGGAAGCGATGACGGCGGTGGGCCGCGCACTCGACACAACGTTGTTCATAAAGAATGGGCCGTCCATGGCCGGCCTCGGGCTTGGCGGCGAAGGCTACCTGAGTTATTCCATCGCCACGCCGACCGGTGAAGGCGTCACCAACCCAAAGACTTTCACCCGCATCCGCCGCTGCGTGATGGTGGACAATCTGAGGATTTATTGAGCCATGCTTCTCGCCCGCGTTGAAGGCAATATGGTCGCCACTCGAAAACATCCGAGTTTCGAGGGGTGGCGGTTCGTGGTTTGCCAGCCGATCAACAACGCCGGCGAATCTGAAGGCGCACCCCAGATCGCCATCGATCCGCACGGCGCGGGCATGCATCAACGAGTGGTGATTTCCTCCGATGGTTCCGCGGCGCGCAACGCGATCGGCGATCAGAAAAGTCCCGTGCGTTGGATGGTGATTGGCGTGGTGGACGAGAAAGACGCAGGGGTGCCGGTGTGAAGCTTGGCTCCGTAATCGGCCGCGTGACGTTGAGCAAGGCTGCGCCCGGACTTGAGGGCGCGCGCTGGTTGATCGTGTCGCCCTTCACGCGCGAACATTACCAGCGTGGCGCCGAGACGCCCGTCGGCCCAAGCAAAGACCCGAGTCTTGTGGTTTACGACGCGCTTGGCGGCGGCCTGGGTCAGACCATCGGCTACATCGAGGGCCGCGAGGCCGCGCAGCCGTTCGAAGAGCCCACGCCGGTGGACGCCATTAACGCCGCGCTGGTGGACGACATTTTTTACAATCCGTTTAGCAAATGAACACCGTCATCAGCGCCAAAGACATCAAGGACTTGCTGGCCAATGGCGGCGACGTAAAAAACCTGCCTGCCTGCGCCATTCTCACACCGTCCGCAAAGGATTTACTCTATGACCTGCAACGCCATGGCGACTTAAGCGTGGGCCAGTCCGCCGGCACCTCGAACCTTGCCACAACCACCATGGCGCCGGCCAAGCTCCTGACCTCCAAGTCGCCCAAGTCTGAACTCCAGGCGTTTTTCAACTCACCTTACTGTCGCAACCTCAAGGATCAGCTTTGCGACATCGGACGCCGCCTCTGGCAGCGCGAATACGTGGACGGCAACGGCGGCAACATCGCCATTCGCGTCGGCGAGGATATCGCGCTCTGCACGCCGACGCTCGTGAGCAAGGGCTTCATGAAGCCCGAGGACATGTGCCTGGTGGACTTCGAAGGCAATCAGCTCGCCGGCACGAAGAAGCGCACGAGTGAAATCCTGATGCATTTGCAGATCATGAAGCGCCAGCCGAAAGCGGTCGCGACGTGCCATTGCCATCCGCCCTACAGCACGGGCTTCGCGGTCGCGGGCGTGCTGCCGCCGACGTGCATGATTCCGGAGTTTGAAGTGTTCGCGTCCGTCGCCATCGCACCTTATCGCACTCCCGGCACGCCGGAGATGGGCCAACTCGTCGGCGAACTCGTGGACAAACACAACACGATTTTGATGGCCAATCACGGCGTCGTTTCGTGGAGCCACAACCACGTTGAGGACGCCTACTTCAAGATGGAAATTCTCGAAGCCTATTGCCGCACGATTCTCGTGAGCGCGCAACTTGGCGTGCCTGCCAAAACGATGACCGCGCCGCAACTTCAAGACCTGCTCAAGATCAAGCAAAGCCTCGGCATCCCCGATCCGCGCCACGGACTCAAGGAGTGCGAACTTTGCGACAACGCCGAGTGGCGGCCCGGCGTCGCGTGCGCCGTGCCGCTGAAACCGGAATCCGTCGTCGGTTTGGATGCGGACGCAGAGAAGGCTGTGCAGGCGATCACCGATCAGATTTTGGCGCAGATGAAGTGAAACCACGAATGGACACCAATGAACGCGAATGAGAACAGCGAACTTCTGCTCAAGGCAGAAGTTTATCAAATCGTGGGTGCGGCAATCGAGGTTTTGAACACGCTTGGACATGGTTTTCACGAAAAGCCTTACGAGAACGCATTGATTGTCGAGTTTGGGCTGCGGTCAATCGCGTTTCACCAACAGCCTAATTTCGACGTGCTGTACAAGGGGCACAAGGTCGGCCTCTTTGTCCCGGACCTGATTACACACGACGCCGTGGTCGTGGACGTCAAGGTTATCGACAGGATCACGGACATCGAAAGAGGACAACTGGTGAATTACTTAAAGATTACGAAGCTAAGAGTCGGCGTGATTCTCAATTTCAGAAATCCCAAACTCGAATGGGAACGCCTTATCCTCTGATTAATTCGTGTTTTTTTGGTATCCATTCGTGGTTAAAAACTTATGAAAGTGACCATCATTGGTGGCGGTGGCCGCGTGGGTTCTTGCGCGGCGTTTGCGCTGCAATGCGGCGGTCTCGTGGCCGAACTGCAAATCCTCGACGCCAACAAGGACATGGCCGAAGGCGAAGCGCTCGACTTGCTTCACGGCAGCGCTTTTGCCGGTGACCAGAAGATTTACGCCGGCGATTACGCCCGCGCCGCCGACAGCGACCTTTTTCTCATCACCGCCGGCCTGCGCCGCAAGCCCGACGAATCACGCCTCGACCTCATCAACCGCAACGTCGCGCTGTTCGTGCAAATCCTCGATAGCATCAAGTCTGCGGGGATGCGCCCGGACACCCACGTGTTCGTTGTATCGAACCCGGTGGATATTCTTACTCATCTAGCCGGGCAGCGGCTCGGCCTTCCGTGGCCGCAAGTCTATGGCCTTGGCACGATGCTCGACACCGCGCGCTTCAGCTCTTTCATCGCGGAGGAACTCAAGCTCGCGCCCACGCAGGTGAAAGCGCTCATTCTCGGCGAGCATGGCGATTCGATGTTGCCGGTCTGGTCGAGCGCGACCGTGAACGGCCTCCTGCTCACGGGTCTGTCAGAATGTTCAGCCGGTTTCCAAAATGCCGTCTTTGAACGCACCAAGGGCAGCGGCGCCGAAGTCATCAAGCGCAAAGGCGGCGCCGGTTGGGCCGTCGGCATCGCCAGCCGGGAGGTCATTCACGCGGTGCTGTTGAACAAGCAATCGCTCTTGCCGGTATCGTCGCTCGTCCAGGGCGCCTACGACATTCGCGACATCTGCCTGAGCGTCCCGTCGGTCGTGAGCCGCAAGGGCGTCGAGAAACACATTGAGATCAAGCTTTGGCCGAAGGAACTGATGGCGTTGCAAGGCTCGGCGCGCGCGCTCAAGGACACGTTCGCCAAGGTGAAAGCGTAGGCGAACCACGAAGACAAAAAGAACACAAAGAAAAACGAGATATGGATCAGCATGTTGAGGAGGCGGCGAATAAAGTGATTGGGGCGTCAATCGAAGTACACAAGGTTCTTGGGCCGGGCTATCTTGAGAGCGTGTATGAGGAGGCTCTCGCTGTAGAACTGAAACTGAGGAGCATTCCTTTTGCGAGACAGGTCATTTTCGGTCTGGACTACAAGAGGATTCTCATTTCTTTGTGTCCTTTGTGTCTCCGTGGTTAGTTAACCCATGAAATCACTCGATTCCAAGCTTGCTGAAGTCCGCGCGAACCCAAACTCGCGCGCGTTCATCCTGGCTGATGCGAAGGATGCGGACATGGCGTTCGGCGTGCGCTCGCCGGGGCCACGGGGCTACTTGGCGAGGCAGGGTGCGCGGCTGGCGCGTTTCTCACCGGAGGTTTGGACGCGTGACGAGTTTGGTTACCGCAACCTGCCTGAGTTCCTTGACATCATCCGCGAGGTCGCGCACCAGGGTCTCGTGGACATCATGTTGATGTCCGCCTACGTGAACGAGCAGTTGAGCATTAGGGAGGGGCTGTTCAAGAACTCGCACGTCACCCCCGCCGCGCGCGCCAACGACACGACCGACGTGTGGGCCGTGCGGCACGGCTGCTACACGCGCGAGCCGTCGCAGCCGTTCCGTAACGCAAGCATTGATCATATCCAATGCGGCGAAGTGGAGTGCGAACGCGATGGCTCCGGCGAGGTCCCCGGCGCGAATCTCGGGCTCTACTCGATCACGTTCGTCAACGACCTCGAGCAGGACCGCGAGGCGTTGCTTTGGTACAAGGAATTTCGCGAGGAAGCGGAGCGAAAGAATTTCCGGCACTTCCTCGAAATTTTTGACCCAAACATCAACAGCGGCATCGCGCCGGAGAAGCTCGGCGAGTTCATCAATGACAATATTCTCCGCACGCTCGCGGGCGTGCCCCAGTCAGGCCGACCGATTTTTTTGAAGATCGTTTATCACGGCCCGAAGGCGATGGAGGAGATAGCGCAATACGACCCGAACCTCGTGGTCGGTATTCTTGGCGGCAGCGCCGGGACAACTTACGACGCGTTCAAGCTTATCCACGAGGCTCAGAAGTATGGCGCCCGTGTCGCGTTGTTCGGCCGCAAGATCAACAACGCCGAGCATCAACTTGCGTTCATCGAGATGCTCCGCCTTATCACTGACGGCAAGCTATCGCCCGAAGAAGCCGTTCGTGTGTATCACGGCGTGCTCAAGGCCAAGGGCCTCAAACCACACCGATTGCTGGAGGATGACCTCAAGCTCACCGACCAGGCGATGAGCTACGATGGCAGCGCGGCGCGGCGTGCGAGGGTAGAGGTGCGGAACAATCCGCTCGCGGGCGCCAGCACCACCACGGACAAATCCAAAATCCGAAACTCGAAATCCGAAATCGCCGCCGCCGGCTGGCCGAATGGCGCGGATGGCTCGCCGGACTTCGACAACATGAATTCGGCGCAGCGGCACGCTTACCACCAGGCGCGTTTGAACCGGGTGTTTCGCTGAGGCTGGCAGCACCATGTTATCTTATTGCAGCCGCCGGGAAGCTTGGGATGTCGCCCGAGCACTGCGAGGTGATTGAAGATGCTGTCGGCGGTATGACGGCTGCCAAAGCGAGGGGGATGCTTTGCGCGGCGGTGGCGCAAACCTTTCCTTCAGAGCAGTTGCGGTTGGTGGATTCGGTCAGAAATAGAATTTGTGAAAATACGGTTGCCGAGCTGTTGGGTTAAGCGAATCGTCCTTGAATAGTGTACAGTTTGCATGCATGCAGGCAGGCGATAGGTCTGGTCTTCTGTTGCATTCCGGTGAAACACGCATTCATTCTTAGCCAGACTTCGCGGACAGGCACAGCCTCGCGATAATACGATTGAGGCAATCAAAACCGCAGGTACAAAGATAATATCCCAAATGCTTGCAAGGCCATAGATGTGCCAGTAATCACTCCGTTTGAGATGTTGAAAGTCGAGGGGGCAAAATTCTCTTGATTTCAAATTAGGACACGACCCGATCTACTGGAGAAACTCGGACTTAAGAATAGCGAGGTGCATTCGCGAGAATCCGGTTGCCCGCGACGGACTTGTTGCAAAAAGTTTTTTTGTGCCGTGTAACAGTGAGCCGGTCAGGCAGCTTTATTTTGAGGCAATGGTTCTCTTCGACTGTTCAGCGAACTGCGATTGGCAATGCCAAGCCGCGCCTCATGCGCCTCCAAACCAAGAATCAAGGTGGACAAAAATGAATCGAGCGGCGTATTTTTGCCGGACGACGAAACCATGAAAAAAATACTGGTCATCGATGACGAAGTGGAACTGCGCGAGATGATGGTGGCGGCCCTGAAGCATCGAGGATTTGAGGTCGTGGAGGCCACGAACGGTGATACCGGCGTCGAGTTGGCGCGGACAGAAACTCCAGACCTTATCCTCTGCGACGTGCATATGGGCGACATGGACGGGTATCGGACGCTTTCTTTGTTGCGCAGTCAACCCTCCACCAATTCCATTCCGTTTATTTTAATGACCGGCATGGCTGACAATGAAGGCATGCGGCACGGCATGGAGCTGGGTGCTGACGATTACCTGTCCAAGCCTTTTACCATCCAGGTGCTTTATGCCGCCGTTGAGGTGCGGCTCAAAAAGGCGGAAAACTTGCGCGATGAGGCGGAAAAGAAACTGACGGATCTGCGTGAAAATATCAGCCTGATGTTGCCGCACGAATTGCGCACGCCGCTCAACGGAATCCTCGCTTACGGCGAGATCCTCAGCACCGATGCCAGGACATTGAAGCCGGCGGAGATTGCGGAGATGGGACAGACCATTCACGAATCGGGCAAACGTCTCGAACGGTTGATCGAAAACTTTTTGATCTACACGCAAATTGAGATTCTCGCGGCTGACTCGCAACAAGCCGTCGCGCTTCGAGCCAAGCGAACGCAGCATCCGGAAAAATTAATCGAGGCCCGGGCGCGGCAACAGGCGCAGGCGGCCGCAAGACCGGGCGATTTATCAGTCGAACTGGCGGGTGGATCGATTGCCATTTCGGAAGAGCATTTGGCGAAAATCATCGATGAACTGTTGGGCAATGCTTTCAAGTTTTCCAAGACCGGCACGCCGATCCGCGTCACACTTTCCGTCTCCCCAAAGTTTGCGACTTTGACGATTAGCGATCGCGGACGCGGTTTTTCCGCTGAACAAATCGCCAAAGTTGGCGCTTACATTCAATTCGGGCGCAAACTTCACGAGCAGCAGGGGTTGGGATTGGGGTTGGTCATCGTCAAGGGTCTTACGGAATTGCACGCTGGCGAACTCGCCATTCAGAGTGCGCCAAGGGAAGGAACAACCGTGACTGTGAAACTTCCTCCGGCCCCTGCGGCCTGAGTCGCGAACATTCGTCGAGTCAGAAGGGAATCCGCTGATAAAGTTTCGTCAGCCCATGCTGGCCCAAGTCGGCGGTCAGAAACACCAGCGCCACGCCAACCACCGGTGAAAAGTCCGCCTTACCCCAGCGCAAAGGAATCCAGCGAAACGGCGCAATCAAATTGCCCGCCGTCACATTCACGAAATTCCAGAACGGATGGTCACCCAGATAAAGGTAGCTGTTGATGAGATGCAGCAGCAGCAGTCCGACAATCAAGTATTTCCAGACTAGGTAGGTGGCCAGCCCGATGATGGTCGCCTGTTCCAGGAGTTCGACAAGTGTCCGCGACAGCGGAATCAGACCCAATGACACGAATGCACGACTGAACAAAACCCAGAATAGCGCGCCTGTCAGCCAAGGCAAAAACAGTTTCAACTGCCAGGGGCAACGGTCCACGAAACCAAGATGAAGCCGCGCCAGTTTTTGCAGCGGATCGTTGGAAACCCTGCGATTCAACACGGCGATTAAAATCAGCCACAGAAAAAAAGCAGCCAGCGTGAAAGCGAAACTGAGCAGGGAAAAAAGAAACATGTGTCCGGGAAAATCACTACGGAAGGCCAGCGCGATGGCGCCGAGTTCGAAGCTCGCCGTCCAATTTACCGCTGGACCAATTTGCCAGTAAAAGAGCGCGCGAACTGCCAGCAACGCCAACAATGTCAATGGCGATTGCCACTGTGGCAGGCGGGAGGATCTGGTTTTTTTCAGCGTGCCGACGAGCGAGAGGGCGGTTGGTTTGGTGATGGGATCGAACCTGAGCGAACGCCAGT